>CANQKY010000010.1 GCA_947624575.1 uncultured Clostridia bacterium | reverse complement strand
AACTGGGCTTCGGTCATTTTCGTGATGTCCAGCTCATAACCGAATGTGCCGAAAAGAGCCACATTGGCGCGGGTGTCTAAGGGTGCCGAGCGGTGAAGCTGGCGGTTTGGCACAGCAGCCAGATGCGCTCCGAAGCTGATAATCGGATAGGCAAGGGAGCTTCCGTATTGAATTTTGACCCGCTCCCATGCGTCGGTGTTGTCGGACAGCCAGCATTGGGGCGCATAGTAAAGCATACCCGGGTCACACCGTCCGCCGCCGCTGGCACAGGATTCAAACAGAATGTGCGGGAACCGGCGGATCAGCCGCTCATACAGCGCATAAACGCCCAGTATGTACCGGTGCATCACCGTTCCCTGCTCCTTTGCGGATAAAGCGCCCGAAAACGCCTCACTCATCGAGCGGTTCATGTCCCACTTGACGTAGGAGATCGGCGCTTCGGACAAAATCCGTTCGAGGGCAGAAAACAGGTGATCCACCACCTGCGGATTGGCATAATCCAGCAGATATTGGCTTCGGCTTTGTGAAACGGGACGGTTCGGCGTTTCCAGACGCCATTCGGGGTGGGCGCGAAATAGATTGCTGTCCTCGCTCACCATCTCCGGCTCAATCCAAAGCCCCAGCTCCAGCCCAAGCGAGTGAACGCGCTCATATAATCCGCGCAGCCCGTCCGGCAGCTTTTTGGGATCGGGGTACCAGTCGCCCAGCGAAGATCGGTCGTTGTCCCGATGCCCGAACCAGCCGTCGTCGCTCACCAGCAGCTCAATCCCCAGCTCGGCGCCCAGCTTTCCCACTTCCAGCAGTCGGTTTTGGTCAAAATCGTAGTGGAATGCCTCCCAGCTGTTGAGGAGGATCGGGCGGGGTCGGTCCCGCCAAACACCTCTGGTCAGGCGGGTGCGGTACAGGGTGTGGTAAGCTTGGCTCATGCCGTTTAGCCCCGTGTCTGAGTAGACCATCACCGCTTCGGGGGTCCAAAACTCGCCGCCGTTTTCCAGCGGCCAGTTAAAGCCCTGCGGGTGGATTCCCATCAAAAGGCGGGTGACATGGTAGGTGTCCACATCTGCCGCCGCAAAGAAATTGCCGCTGTATACCAAACTGAATCCGTACACCTCGCCGCTTTGCTCGGTGGTTTCGGGACGGGCGAGGGCAAGGAAAGGATTAAACTGGTGGCTGCTGCACCCTCTGGTGCTGTAAATGCCCTGTAAGCCGGGGACAAGCGGACGGCGGGAAACGGCTCTTTCCCGCTGCCAGGAGCCGGTCAGGGTGATGAGATCAAACCGGTCCTCCGGCAGATCGACCGACAGGCTCATGGCACGCAGCAAACGCACGCCTTCACCGCTGTGGCAGATAAACCGCGCGCTTCTGGTGATGACCGGCAGATCGCGGTAAAGGGTGTAGTACAATACGATTCGGGTGTCGATCAGCGCATCATAAAGGGTCAGCTCTAGGGTTTGTGCTTCCTCCGGCGTATCGACATAGGTGGCGGGCAACCCGGGCAGCTTCGGCTTGCCGTCGGTGATGCGGTGGCTTTCATAGACAAAATCGGTGATCCGGCTCCCGTTTTCCTGCAAAAGGGTAAAGGCAGGCTCCCGCACATCGCCCGCACCGTAGTCCTGATACTCCCACTTGATGTGTTCGGGAGAAAAGGCACGGTCGTCCGGAAAGGAGCAGGCGGACATCGCCCGCGGTTCCAGCTCCAGCAGGTGGGAAAAGTCGGCACGGTCATGGACTCTTTTGCCGTAATAAAGCTGAGCTGGTCTGCCGTTTTTCAGAATGGTAAAGATGTAACTCACCTGCCGGTTTTGCAGATGAAAGGTGTTGGTTTTTGCATGATAGATGATCGCCATGCGCCGCACCCCCTATGAAAGCAGTATAGCATATTTTTTGAAAGCAGTATAGCATATTTTATTGATTTGAGATTTTCAAAAAAGCAAATGCAGTTTTTTATTATTCGTCACGGAGGCGGGCATGTACCGCCACAGTGACACCTTGAGAGAAAACCGGCGAAGGCGGCGTCAGAATTGGCGTCAAGCCTAGCCGGTTTTCGATGAAAAGGGGGAATCGGGGGAAAAACAAAGAACAAGGGGAACGGTGTTTCAGTCACCGTGAGCCGCAGTGATTTTGTTTGTCCCTCGAAATGCGTCAAGCGGCAGGAGCCTCCTGCCGCTTGAAGTTAGTGATCCAGTTGTTTCCCCAAAAATGCCGCCGCCGCTTCAATCAGCTTTTCCTGCGGCTGTCCCGCTGTTTTCCCTTTCGCATCGGACAGATACATCACCGCGCCGGTGATGTCGCCGGAGGATAAGATCGGCTGACAGATCTCGGCATATTGCTCCACGCCGTCCACCGGCTGGAGCCGTTCGGCAGGGGAGGCGGCATTCAAGCTCCGCTTTTGCTCCATCAGCTCCTCCAGACCGGAGGAAACGCGGCGTTCCAGAAGCTCCTTTTTCGGAGCGCCGGACACCGCCACAATGTGATCGCGGTCGCAGATCATGGCGGGCATACCGCCGGTTTTGTAAAGCACCTCGGCATACTGGTCGGCAAACTCCGCCAGCTCGCCGATCGGCGAATACTTTTTAAAGATCACTTCTCCGTCCTTTTCGGTATAAATCTCCAGCGGGTCGCCCTCACGGATTCGCATGGTGCGCCTGATCTCTTTTGGGATCACGATCCTGCCGAGATCATCGATCCGGCGGACAATTCCGGTTGCTTTCATATGATAATCTTCCTTTCTGGTAATTTGCATTCTTATTCTTTGAAGCTGTTGCCGTTTTATGCAGGAAAAAGCAAAAGCCCGTACCGCTTTTGTTTGTCATGTCTTCCGTGGTTATCAAAAGCAGAGCCGCACGGTGAAAATCAGTGTGCGGCTCTGCTTTCATTGCAAGGAAAGAAGGTTAGCGCCAAGATCTGATAGCCAAAATTGTCGGCGTGCTGCAGTTTGCCGCTTGCTAAAACAGAGGTATTCAGAAATTCAAGAAAGTCCAAAAGGATCAGCGGCTTTCTTTCATAATGCATATTTCGGATCTGTTCAAATCCGTCCCAAAAGGCGGCGACCTGCAAAAAACACAGATAGCGCGCAAGGCGTTCGTCTGTTTCGCTCAGCCGCCCGGTACACAAATTGTGCCGTGTGTCTTCCACGGCAAAGCTGCCGTCTTCCCGGAGCAAAAGAAAAAATCCATTCCGTATCGGGATAGGCTTAAAGCTCATCACATACCGTCTTCGGTAGGCATGAAAAGCCTGCATATATAAAATGTCATTGGTCCGCTCCGACAGAGAACGTCCGGATTTTCTTTTTCCTTCTCTGTCGCAGTACTTCAATGCAAAATAGATATTCCGATTACCTCCGCGGAAAATATTTCGACTGTCTTCCTTTGAGCCGTTTGAAAACGTTAGCAGATACTGCGACGTTTGATCTGCGCCGGTATGATCGAACGCCGACAGCGAAAACCCGGATTGATCTCGGTTCGGGGTCAGCGCCACCCGATAGTCCGTCTGCTTCGTTTGCACGACAGCCTCAATTTTTGTGGTATTTTGAATCCAGAGTTTCGAGCAGCTTGGCACTTTGTTTCGCAAAACAAGCCCCATGGCTGCCGTAAGCTCCGGAACGGCGAAGGCTTGAATCTCGTTGAAGCCGTTTTGAAACGTCGCTTCATAACGGGAAATCGTTCCGAAATCGTAAACGGAAATGGATTCAATCAGCATAGCAAAATCATTCCCTTATCTTATATTGCGACAGAAACGATCTTGCACTGTTCTCGGATTTTCTGAACGTCCACAGCGGAGAGCAGCGTCTTTTTTGCAAGTGCGGCGGCGAGTCTTTCAAGAAATTCCGCATTCAGCGAAAGAATTTCCTTTGCCTTGCGGTAATAGCGCTCCACCTCGGAAGAAACGACCTGTTCCTGCTCCGACTGCAATCGCTCGGAATCGTTGTACTCGTCTGCGTGCAGATGAAAACCGCAGACACAGTCATTTACTACCAAATCCTTCGCATCGCGAAACGCACGATCAAGATCGCGGCTGCCGCCCACATCAAACGATCCGAATTTTTGCTCGATGACCGCGATCCCGCCCAATGCGCCGATGATCCGACTCTTTTCCCAGTAAAGATAAGTTGTGCTTTTGTCGTTGAAGTAGCCGGTAGTTCCGCCAAAGTCCGAACCGTTGTTATAAATGCTTACCAGCGTGACGCTATTTGGGCAGAGAACCTCCGAGATGACGGCGTGCCCGGCCTCGTGATAGACGACCTGCCGGTAATTTTTGTCGGCGACGGACAAGTCTGCGCCAAGCTCGCCGCAAATTGCAGGCAGGTTCATAACGGTGCGCAGATATGCCGCCATAAAGTGATCCATGGTGATTTGGTCGGCTTTCTCATAGCCGGCATATAGACCCGCTTCATTGATCACCGTTTCAAGATCCGCGCAGGAGCGCCCGTCCATGATGTGGGCGATGGTCTTCACATCGACGTCGCCGGCAAATTTCTTGCTTTTGATATAGTGTGCGACAATCTCCTCCGCGTCACGTCCACGGGGAGGATTTACCTTGATCTTGCGACCGATTCGACCGGTGCGCAAAAGGGAACCCGGCAGACAGCGGAGGCGGTTCGCCGTCGCAAGAACGAAGACAGCCCTGTCCTTCACTCCGTCTATGCAGGACTGCACCGTGACGTATTCCTCTGCATCGTGATGCTGCTCGTCTCCGTTGGCAAATTTGTCCATGTCGTCGAGATAGACGATAGCCGGCGCGTTTTCGACAGCTTTCTCGAAAACTACCTTGATCTCTTTGACAAAGTCCCCGTTTGGCAGATCCTTTCGGAGAACGAAGGAGGGAAGCCCGCTGTCTTCGATCACAGCGCTTGCCATAAGCGATTTCCCCACGCCCGGCTCGCCGTAAAGCAACAGCCCACTTGGCGCGGTGACGCCAAGCTTCTCATAAGCAGAACGGTGTTTCAGCGTGTCGCTGATTTGCATCAGCTCCTGCTTGATAGCCGAATACCCGATAATCCTGTCAAATGCGTTCATGGTTTCTCTCCTTCTTTTTTTCTATTCCCAATATACGATTTATGATGTCCTACAATCGGTGCACTGCAAAGCTGTCACGATACGGATATTCTGGCGACCTTGCCCCACGGCGGGTTAATTACTTCATTGTTCAGCAGCCACAAAACCGGGATACCGCCCGTTAGATGCTCCTGCGGGAAAGGCGCATGTCCGTCGGTTAGAATAATGATGCACGCCGGCGGTCGGTCTGCCATGTGCCGGTGGACGTACTCGAAAATGATTTGGAAATCCGTTCCGCCGCCGCCCGCGGGCTTGATTTTTTTTACGTCGTCAAAGCTGTCAAAGGGCTTTGGCTCGATGATTGCCGCATCGAAAAAACCGAGCCAGCCTTTGAGCCTGCCGTCAAACTGGTCGAGGGCGCCTTTGACTTCGGAGTACGCCGCGACGACCATATCGTCCGAAATCGAGCCGGAGGTGTCGATCATAAAAAGGATATCTTCCAGCATATCCTCCTTACCGTTGAAATCCGGCAGGAAAAACGGGCTGTCGTCAAAGCGGCGGTCGGGGGGCGAAAAGGAATAGTCCGCGATCTCCTCCTGCACGAAGTCGTTTAAAATCGTCCGCCAGTCGGTCTGCGATGGGTGCAGCTCCTTTAAGAGCCGCTTTGCAAACATGGGGAGCAGATTGCGCCCGTCGGACGCTTCACGGTTTTCGATTGCCTCGCAGGCGTCCTCAAACCGTTTGCACCAGACGTCGCGCAGGACGTCGTCCTCCTCTAATTCTCCCCAGTAGCTGTGGTCGTCGAAGCTTCCGGGCGTCTGGCTTCCGTTTTGCGGGTTTGCCCGTTTCTTTTTGGCACGACCTTTTTTACGGCCGCCGCTTAACAAAATCGCATTCCCATTTTTTGGGGACGTCGGCGGCAGCATCTCGTAGACCTCCTCGGCGGTGTAAACGTGTCCCTCCTTGCCGTCGGGGGCGGTGTGCATACTCGCACCGTATCGGGACAGGGTGATACTGCCGGGATTGCCACCGTTTTCCAGCATGATGTTGGAGTTTACCACGATATCCGCCGCGATATTGTATCGTTCCCAATCCAGCTCTGCGCCCCGAAAACAATGTTGTAAAACCACGTGCAGGATCTCGTGCATCATCACAAAATCCAGCTCGCCGTCCGAAAGCTCCTCCAGAAATGTCGGCCCGAACGCAATCCGTTCGCCGTCGGTATAGGCGGTGGGAGCACCCTCGTCGATGGCATAGCGCATGTGCATCAGCAGAAGACCGTAAAAGCCGTGGTGGCAGAGAATGCGCATTCTGGATAGCAGCAACCGCCTTTGGTATTCCCGTATTTTTTCTTCAGACAGCGCCATGCAGCAGCCTCCCTTTTGACGAAAGCCATGCAGCAAATTCGGGGATTTGCAGCAGTTTTGTGCGGTAATCCGGCTCGATGGCCATATAATCTTTGAGCAGTACCGTGGAAAAATCCGGCGGCATTCGGTCGGTATAGCGGATAGAGTTGGCGATCCGGCGCAGGTCGTCCTTGTGTTCTCTGGCATAAGCGGTCATGGTGGAGCAAAGGGCATACATCGCGTCGGTCCCAGTGGGCATTTTGGGCTGTTTCCCGTCGAAAATATCCTTGACGTCGGGTAGGTCGTCATAGATTTTTGCCCAGGTGCGAAGCTCTATGGCAGGACCCGTGCCGACCAGCCCCGCAATCAGGTGATATGACTTTTCCACGTTGGAGTTGACGAAATTTAAGATGTTGCTTACCATTTCCCACGAGCGGGGCGTGGCAAAGGCGAGATCGTCGCTTGCGGTCCCAAAATTCATCAAATGCTGCCGGCGGAAGGATAAAAAGCCCACCACCTTATCGTTCACGCCGGAGCGGATCGCCCATTCCTTCCAGGACGAAAAGCTGCATTCCACTTCGATGTGCATGAGGCGGTTTGCCAGTGCTTTGGGCATTTTGAAGGCCACCGACCGGTCGGTCACGCGGTTGCCGGCGGCGATGACGATGCAGTTTTCCGGCAGCTTATGCTCACCGACCACGCGGTCGAGGGTGATCTGATAGGCCGCCGCCTGCACCGACTGCGGCGCGGCGGAGATCTCGTCAAGAAAGAGGATATTGATGACGCCGTCGCTCTCGTCCATTTGGAAAATTTGCGGTTTGAGCCAGACGGCGAGGGTTTTGTCCGCATTGGCGGTGGGAATCCCGCGCAGATCTATGGGGTTAAAAAGCAGCAGCCGCACGTCGGTGACGGCGACGCGTCTTCCGGTTTTCGCTTTGATTTCCGCGGCGATCTGCCGTACCGCCTGAGATTTGCCCACACCCGGCGCGCCCCACAGCATGACCGACGGAAAGGTTTTAACGGGAAGACCGGCGTTAATCAGCCCCGCGTAGGCGGGCGCCAGCTCGTCCACCAGGCGCTTCACGTTCATCTGCGGGATACCCGCGTTTTTTACCTGCTTTTTGTCGCTCACTTTTTATCCACTCCCAACTTTTTATCGAGCCGTTCGAGCTGATCTTTCAGCTCTTCGATTTTTTCTGTGTAGCTTTCCCTGCGCTCCAGCTCCGCACGGATCTGGTTATCCTTATCCCGCAGATCGGAAAGTCTTTTGCAAAGCTTCTCAATGTGCGCATCAAGGTTTTCCAAAAAATTGTCGATCCGAATGAGTCCACCGACTTCCGTGTCGCCCAATTCTACATAATACCGTCCGGCTCTTTGCAGCCAGACAAAGGGCTTTTCTTTTTTCATATTGGCAGGAAGAACAATCGTGAAGCCCCGATATTCCATGAGGTTACTTTCGGCGGTTTTCAGCTCGTTTTCCCGAATCACGGTAAAAAGTCTTTTTCGAACGACTGCGCGGGACGCTGCCTCGGCATTCTTTTCGGCGGTCGTTACGGGGATCGGCAGAGAACTTATATACTGCCCGTAAAAGTCTTGATCCTTCCGGGCATTTTCAATCAATTCCTCTTGATGAGAGATCAACGCCGGCAACTCCCGCAGCTCGGTTTCCATACGCTGGCGCGTTTCGATCAGCTTGCGCTGCAGGGTGAGGGTTCGCGAAAGTTCGTTGGCCGTTTCCACCCGCTTTTTCACAAGGGGATTTCCCACCGCAAGCGCCTTTACCTCGGCGTAGTTCAATACCGTGTCTTCGATATCCGCACCGTCACGCTCGGTATAAGAACCGGAAAGAAGCCCCGTGATAAAGCGCTGCTTGGTTTCGAGAAGCTGCCAGGAATACGCGTCAAAGCTGCCCTCGGTGATATAGCGGTAGATCTCCACCTTGGGATTTTCGTTGCCCTGGCGCAAAATCCGGCCCTCCCGCTGGGTCATATCCGCCGGACGCCACGGCACGTCCAGATGATGTAGGGCGATGAGCTTGTCCTGCACGTTGACGCCAAGCCCCAGCTTGAAGGTAGAGCCGATCAGCACCCGAATTTCACCCTTTCGCATACGGTCAAACAGCTTTTTTCGGCTCGATTCCGTCCCAGCGTCGTGCACATAGGCGATCTCCTCGTCGGGAATGCCCATACCGGTGAGCAGACGCTTCATCTCATCGTAGACGTTAAAACCGGCCTTCGGCGTGGACGTGTCGCAGAAAACAAGCTGCGTGCCGACGGTATTTCGGTAAATCTGCGCAACGTTTTCCGCGCACCGGGCGACCTTCGATTGGTAGGTGAATCCGGTCGTCGGAGAAACAAGGCGCAGATCCAGCGCCGCTTTGCGCCCGTCCGTCGTGATTTTCAGCATATTGTCGGTCGTGCGCATCACCTGACCATGATGCACCGCGTCGGCGCGGGCGGAAATGTCGCGGAGATAATCGGCAAATTCGGGCGTTTTGGAGATCAGCGCATCGGAGTAGCCGTCAAAATCGGGAATGTCGTTTTGCGCATCAAGCCGGTGAAAATCCGCGATTTGGGAAAAGAGCGCCGTCAACTCCGGCAAATTGTGGAATTTGGAAAAGCGGGTGGCAAGCCGGTAGCTCATCGTGTCCACATCGATCTCAAATTCGGTCACGCGTTCGGCGAACATTCCGATCCAACTGTCAAAATTTTGCAAATCGAGCAGCGTAAGCTCGCCGTTTTGCAAATATTTCTGCAAAACGAAGGCATCGGTGATCGAATTGGTGATAGGCGTGCCGGTCGCCAGAATGACGCCTCCGCCGTTTTGCTGCACCGTGCGCACCTTATCCAGCATATCCACACATTTTTTCGAGCCGCCTTTGCTGATTCCCAAAGCATGATTTTTGGTCTTGATGGGGACATTTTTGTAGTTATGCGCCTCGTCCACAAAAAGGCGGGTGACGCCCAGCTCGTCAAAGCAGACGCCTGAGAGGCTGTTCAGGGTAGCGGTCAACTCCGCCAACTGCTTTGCGATTTTTTCTTCCTGCTTTTTTAGATTGCCGGTTCTTTTGCCTATATTTTTCGCAGTTTCTTTGACCTGCGCCTGCACGATTTCCAACTGCTTGATATAACATTTTTGCGAAAGCGGGATCTGCTCAAAGCAACTGTACGCCATGATGATTCCGTCAAAGTCCTCGTCGCGGACGGTTTCCAGCACCTTTCCCCGTTTGGACGGTGTGAAAGATTTCGGCTCTACGATCAGCAATTTGGCGGCGGGGTACATTGAGTAAAAAATATCCCGCCACTGTCCCACGATGTTGTTGGGTACCACGTAAAGATTTTTCTTGGATAGTCCAATCCGACGCAGCTCCATGCCGGCGGCGATCATCACATAGGTTTTGCCGCTGCCGACGTCGTGGGCAAGCAGCGTGTCGGGTGTGAATAAAATCCGCGCCACTGCGTTTTTCTGATAGGGGTAGAGCTGTACGTCCGGCGACATGGTGGGAAAGTTCAGAAACGAGCCGTTAAAAACACGGCGCCGCACACAGCTGAAATTGTTTTCAAAGATCGTCTCAAGCCGTTCTTTGCGTTTTTCGTCTTTCCACACCCATCTTTGAAACGCCGCGATCATTTTCTGCTGCTTCTCGATAGCGAGAACGGTCTCTTCTTTGTTGACCACTCTCTTTTTGCCGGAGGCGTTCGTCGGGCACCGCACCTCGTCTGTCACGGCGACCGACTTCATATTCAATGTTCTTTCAAGAATGTGAAGGGCATTTATTTTCTCCGTGCCGTAGGTTCGTGTCACCTTAACATCGTGACCGTATCTGCTTTTGAAAGGAATCTCCCATGTGCCGGTCCATTCATCGTGCTTCGTATGGAAATCCGATTCATCGTCGATGTGATACCAGTGCCTGCGCCAGTCGCCCAGAAGATATTCCATGAAGTCGTCGATGACATCGGTTGGCACCCAAGGGGAACCAAGCGTCACATAAATATCCTTCGTCGCTACCGCCGGAGGCAGTACGGTCTCGATCGCTTCCACGTTCTCGGCAAAATACCCGTCGTACTTCGCATTGGCTTCCTTTGCCGTCTTCCATTTGCGCATCAGATTGCCGGAGAGATACTCGTCGGAGGTTTCCCACCCTTTATAAAAACACTCGTCCCAAGTGTCGGGATTTTGATAGATGCACCCGCGCAAAGCGCCGATGACCTCCTTGTAGGAAAGACCGGTGATCGCGGCGATATATTCAATATCCACCTTGCCAAGCGTCGTAAGGCTCATCACAAGCGCGTCCGAAGTGCTCCCCGCGTGTACGCCGCTGGTGCGAGGGTCGGAATAAAAAGCGTTTTCCCAGTCCAGCGGCAGATCCATGCAGGTTACTTCCCGTATGTGCGCCTCTTGACGCTCCCTTTCTTCCTGCTCCCGGCGCTTTTGCTCGGCTTCGGCGGCTCTGCACTTTTCTTCCGTCTCGATGCGAAGCTGCCTTTTTTTGAGCTTCTGCAGTTCCCGAATGAGATGGGTGAGCTTATCGGAGCTGAGTTCTTCGCCGCGCAGCTTCTCAAGCTCCGAAAAAATCGACAGTTGCTCAAACCGTTCCGGTGTGTTTTTTTCACGCATTAGATGAAGCCCCATATCACAGACCTCCGTTCGCTTTGTGTTCAGTATATAAGAAGAAAAGCACCAAAATTGGTACATACCCCGTGTATACTGATTGCAGTGAACGAAGCGGCGGTTCCTGTTACCTTGGGAGGAACAGGCATGAGCAAATTCCGTTTGATTCGATTTATGGACGCCTCAGACAGCAGGAGGTCTCACGCAGAAGCTTTGACAGAAGAAATACCCGTCCATATTCTCATTGATAACGCATTGCAATTCACAGGTGCAAAAGAAGGTCTCTGCATGATCGATGTTTGCAGCGTTTTGAACTCCAAGCGAAAACGTGGAGGAAAAGATCGCGAGTTATTTACTGTACCGGCGAAATCCTTGGCTCCGTGACTATTAGGAAGAATTATCTGCTACCGTACCGAAGATGAGAATGGAGAGGTTGTTGTTCGTAGCCGCATTATGGCAACAGAGGTATATCGAGACTGCGATGAGGATAACGGTTTCACTGATAACAGCAGGGAGAAAGAAAATGGTGGAACCGTGCAAGACAAAGACCCGGAGTCCTGCGAGGGCTCCGGGTCTTTGTCTATCATCGTGTAATACAAAAAATTCCCAAATCTGACCTAATTCAAACGGTTATAGACAAGGAGATGTATTCACGTCTTTTCATATCTTCCGTTCTGTATACACAACCGATGTACCGGAAAAGCGATATGCAGGCGTGGCGGGTACAGCTGTATGGCTCCCGTACCAATCAGCAAGGGATAATCCGCATAATGCCGGTCGATTACCGTTTTACAAAATTGCGCGTAGTCTCTCTTCGACCTCTGTATAAGGTATTCCCAACTTATCTTCTCTTCCGTCCGAAAAAACAAACCGAAAGCAATCGTTATCCTGATAAAATATTTTCACGGTAAACAAATCCTCTTTATTGTCCGTCTCCACCTTTGCAAACTTAAAATATGGTTGTTTTGAGCCGGTTCTTGTGCGCTCATATTTTATTGTTCCGAGCAAAGGGAATTGCTTTTCTTTTAGCTCATAATACTTGGCAAGAGAAAACAGTTCGGCATGGTATCCGGTAATTGCAGACCCAGGAATTAAATCTATTTCGTAATTATCTTTATCATGCCCGAGGTTATTCCAACGAACATATCGATTTACGCCAAGGTCCTTAATATCTGCTTTTCTGCCCGTGAAATAATCAAGATATTGAATTATCAGTTTGCGCCACAATGGGATATTCTCCGGTATGTTTTGCGCGATCGCTTCCAAGCTTTCGGCGACATTTGCCGTGTCAAAGACGGGATCGTCGATAACTGCCTTAAAATAATCTCTTTTATCTACGCAGGGTTTATCCCCAAACGGGTAGTCAGCATTATTCCCGTCAGGTTTCTGTTTCAGGAATCGTCGCCAGCTGTTATCTCTAGCCGCATTTTTTAAAAGAGTATAGTTGCTTTTGAAGTACATCATGTAATTCCCCTTCGAAAGCAACGCTTTAATCAGTGCGTTTTCACACTTGCAGCCGTCTTTATCAGGGAAAATTGCGGCTATCTTATTTACATATTCTTTAAATGCGTCTCGCTTTGCTGCATTTGACACATCGCCCGCTTCAACACCGCAACACTCCACCAGCGGATATCTAAGATGTCCTTCAAAATACGGCAATTTGTTTTCCGCCTCATTCAGACTTGCTTCCCAATCTGCATCAGCTGACAATTTCATTTTCAGAATTTCTTCTTCAATCTGGTCGCGGTCCAGTAATATATCCTTGGGGAGTTCCAGAAAAGCATCTGCTTGGGCTTCAGCCACAATATCTTCTCGGTAAAAATAATTCAATCCGGCGATTGCCGTACAAAAGGTGTCGGTTCTATCCGCAAGGCTGTAGCTATTGGAGCACACATTACAAGCAAACCGAATCCAAGCCCGAAAATGTTCTTTGTCGGGATTGGGATTTTCGGAAAGATATTTTAGACACGCGAATGTTTTGGCCTTTTTCTCGTATTCCATTTCTTTGTTCTCATAATCGCACAGGACAGCAAAAGCTTGTGTATCAGAAAAAAGATCGGAATTTGAAGGCAAGTACTTTTTTCGCTTTCCGTCATTATTGAAAATATTGAAATAATCAATCATGTGAAATAAATAAGAGTAATCGTTTTCCTCAAAGAGTTCTATAAATTTTTTGTAGGAAATGGTAATACCTTCATTTTTTTCTTTAGCACTCATCAAATCGTTAATTTCCTTTGCCAACGGCTCACTTCTTTGCAGCGACCGACGATCTCCCATTTGAAAAAGGATATGATCAAATATGGCTGTCGTTGCAATAAAATTCAGCATCATATTATCAATATTGGGGGCTGTATCATCACCTTGCGGTTTAAGCAGTTCACTCCAGAAAACATCTGTCCACTTGGTATCCAGCATAATCGACACATAATCTCTCAAGGATTTGTATTTCCGAGAAGGGGGGACTTGTGCGCTGTTTATGTCTTTGAGTTTTTCCTCATATTTGTCTTTTGCTTTTTTCTCTGCGTCGTCATATAATTTCAAAAGCTTTGCCTTCAAATTTTCAAATCGGGTAAGTGCGCGCCCTCTCGAATTCATTTTGATGTAAAGCTCTTCGGTCAGCTTGTAATTGTCAAGGTTCAAGAAATTAAATGCTAACTGCCCGTTGTTAATAAGTTTAGAATAAAACCCTCTGCATTCCTCCGGCTTAAAAATTTTCTTTATGGAATCCAACATGTGAAGCATACTGACAATCGTAGGGTCATAATTCCAATGAGAGAGAAACCATTTTTCTCCTTTTATAGCCTTTGATAGTTCTTCATGGCCTTCAATCATCTTCATGTATTTTTGTGCATCGTTTTGCTGCGGAGCGCTTTTTGTTGACTCGGAATCATTTGGATTTTCGCAATCTCTGTGAAAATGCAGTGCAACAAGAGCGTTACAAAAATCGGTTGATGAGAACCGCGTTTTATAAGAAAATTTTACGCCATCTTTTGTGGTCATCATTTTTTGAAATTCTTCAAAGTGATTTGCGTCGGAAGAATCCTTGATAAGCGACAAATACCAATGGAGCAGGAACAGCGTTGTCATACGCTGCTGCCCGTCTAAAAGTATGAGTTCACCTTTTTCGTTTACAGAGCCATAGATAAAGTCTAATTCATGCGGATTGGAATCCTCTAAATATGTTTTCAAACTTTGGAGAAAATTTTCTCTTTTTTCTTCCTCGCCGATTCGTCCATATGCGTAGTCCCGCTGGAGCATTGGAATCACAACGGTATATTTGTCAATTAACTCTTTAAAGCTAAGCCTTTCCATTGTCTCTTCCACTGCGAATCACCCTTTCAATTTCTTCCATATAGGCTTCTGCGTCTTCGTCATTCCAATTCATCAAATCAAAAATGGTCTTGCTGTAATTTTTCGAGAAAGCATTTTTTGTGCACGGAAGAATGTAGATCCCTTCCCGTTCTCTGCGATAAATCCACTTGCGTTTTACAGGGAAAAAAGCATTTTTATAGCCTCTGTTTGTCCCTTGATCGAGCAGAACAAGATTCCCGATTTGATCTACATAGTCAAAAGAAGCGCCTTGCTTAAATACTTGTTTATTCAGGATTTCATATATTTCCGAGTCGGTGATTTTTTCGTCCGTTTTCCGATACAAGGTAAGCAATTTTTCACAAATGCGTTTCACTGTATAACCTTGGGCTAACTCGTCTGTGATTTGTTCCGCCTTTTCCAAAACGTCGGTTTTATACTGTTCAAAACCCTCAGGAGAATCAAGTTGATAGTTCTTGTGGTTTACACCGGAAAAGTATTCAATGTTGCAGACGATCCAGTCTTTTTTTCCTCCTCCGTCAACTTCTTGCGGCGTTTGCGAACGTATATGTTCGATATCCCACTTATTTCCGTAAAACTCTTTGAAGGAAAATCTGACATTATCTTTCTCGCATTCTATAATGGACAAAATATTGAAAAGAACCAAAATGCTACGGATTTTTTTGGAATCTTCCTTATAATTAAGTTCACGAATATCCTCTGTCTGGTTAATTGTTTCTAATGCTTTTTTCTTAAGCTTCTCAAAGAAACATTCTTTATCAAGCGTTTCAGGGTCGTTGTACATATCTTCCATGGTTTTGATACTCAGTTCTTTATATCTGAGATAGCCTATAATATGATAAAGCCGGTTATCTTCAAACCAGCCCCGATAAAGATAGAACTTATCCGTTATATCCTTCCAAAGTTTTTTTACAATCAAAACCTGGTCTTCGCTTTTTGCTTTCTCTTCGATATCTTTGGTATATTGATCAAACGTGTAATAATCGTTCGGCTCCGTCGGTTGCTTATTCTTTATTATGTCAAACAGAAATTCAATTCGTGTTGCGTACTTTCCGTCCTCCTTCCCATAAAGAAACGACCAAAACTCACCGTCCTGTAAAGAATGTTCAATATGGTCCCATTCAGAAGCGATTCGCAGTGCTTCACTTTCATTTTTCCCGACAGTATGTAAGAATTGTGCCTTAATAAGCTCTGCATTTGTCAACCCGATTTTACCGATATTCAAATCTGAAAATTTATCTTCCGGCGAGATGTTTTTTTCTTTGATTTCTTCGGTAACATTATACCAAATGAATTTTACAGACGGTCTATTGTCTGTATTGTTAACAATCAAATCTACAAAATCCTGTGGTTTGAAGTTCGTTTCGCCATTCAGAAATTCCTTTATTGCCTGAGAAGCCTGAAATATATGGTAATAATCGATGTTCTCATTTTTCTTGGATTCCTCTATATTGGAGAGATACGATCCGCTGCCAGGTCTGCTCTGATAGGCTAAACGAAATAACTTCATTTCCGAATAAACCTGTTCGAGCAAATCTTTTTGACTGTTCAAAATCAAATACAAAGTGGTAAGTCTCTGCTGCCCGTCAATGACTTCCCAAGCATCTTCTTCTTCGTTATGATAAACTACCAGTGGCTGCATGGAATAAAACGCATTATCGTTGGGGTGTTCTTGAAGAAACTTTTCCAAGTCCGTAAGCAATTTTTCAACCTCAAGTTTTGTCCACCGATATCCGCGCTGATAGTCGGGAATATAAAAATTATTTCCCATCAAGTCAAAGACGGTTACGGTATCCAGTTTCTTTTTCTTACTTAAATCCATTGTTTACAAACTCCTTATTTAACGTCTCATACATGCGCTGCACTGTGCAAATTCAAGAGGAAATCCTTAGTTATATTTTTTGAATCCATTTTCCAGCGACTGTTTTATGACTTTCCGCAACGATTCGGGCGACTTGATCTCCACATGATCGATATACTGCATTGCCCAATGCTTCATGGCATTGGGGCTTGCGGTGACGGTCGCCTCGATTTTACTGTCGTTCGGGCATTTTGCAAACCGAACGCCATCGCCGAACCAGTCCACGATCTGATCGACAATTCCTGCGTCTGCAAGAAAGGTGATCCGCACCGGCTTGTCGGAATACATATACGGCATCGAGGTGGCAAGCTTTTTATAATCCAGACCGTTTTCGTATCCGGGAACTGCGGACAGCGGAGTGGCCTTTTCCTCGGTCAGCCGCATATTGGTGATGCGGTCCAGCCGGTGAAACACCATGTTTCCCCAATATTCGCTGTACGCCATCAGATAATACCGCTGGTTGTGCAGCAGCATACGGTAGGGCGTCACCACCTGATAGGAGGATTTGTGCAGCATTTTGTCGATTCCGATTTTGTTGTAATCATAACCGATGCGGCATTTTTGCTCGATTGCCGTGTCGATCATTTCAATGTTGTAAAACAGTGCCGGATTTTCGGTTTTGCTCCAGTCCCCGACCGAATAAATATTTTTGACGTGGGAACGGAAATACTTGTTTGAAAGCCCGCAGAGCCGCTCGATGAGATCTGCCGAATGCCTGGCAGTGATGTGGCGGCTGCAGAGTATGCCGTCAATCAGCAGATGAAGCTCGGCATCTTCAAAATCCCGATAAACGAGATAACTGCCGGCACGCGAGGATTCAATCTCGGCGCCCGCCTCCTTCAAAAGGGACAAATTGCGGCTGATCGCCTTCCGTTCAATGGAAATGCCGTAATCCTTTTGCAGATGCTGCGCGATCTCCTCCTGCGTCAGGGGGTGTTTATAGTCGCTGTGTTCCCAGAGGATCTGCCAAATGCGCAGCAACGCCAACTTTTTCGGTTCAAAGCTGTCCATTGCAAGCTCTCCTTTCCGGCAGTAAATGACCGCCTTCACGCCTTTGGTTCGGGCGGTCGCCTCCGCCTCGTCTTGGTTGTACTTTTCTCTTTGGCGCATTTTTACCAAACCGGTTAAACGGCGTTAATTTTCCCGGTAAGCGAACCCGTTTTCTTCTGCGTACTGTTCCGCATAGGAGCCTTTCGGCGCGTGGATTGTCACCGGAAGAGTGCCAAAGTTCATATTTAGAAATGCATCGTTGCCGATCTTTTTCAGGCTGTCCGGCAGGGTGACGTCGGTCAGACTTGCGCACCCGAAGAAAGCTTTCTTTCCAATCGCAGTCACGCCGTCCGGTATTGTGATCGTCGACAGTTTTTCACAGCATTCAAAAACGCTTGCACCGATTTTTTTAAGACCGCTTGGCAAGGTGATGTTAGTCAGATTTCCACACAGGCGGAAGGCGTCCTTTCCGATCTCGGTCACGCTGTCCGGGATCGTAATCGACGACAGCTTTTGACAATCAATAAAAGTTGATTCGCCAATCTTTCGAAGCCTGTTTGGCAGCGTGACGTCGGTCAGATTTGTGCAGCTATCGAAAACGCGCTTTCCGATTTCGGTTACACCGTCAGGGATTGTAATCGACCGCAGCATTTCACATTTCGCAAAAGCCGCATCGCCGATCTTTCGGAGACCGTTCGGCAAGGTGATATCAGCCAGACCTGTGCAATTTTCAAAGGCTCCCTCTTCGATTTCGGTCACGCTGTCCGGGATCGTGATAGACGACAGCTTTTCACAGTCAGCAAAAGCGTTCGCACCGATCTTTCGGAGACTGTCCGGTAAGGTGACTTCGGTCAGATTCTCACATTGGATAAAGGCTTGGTCGCCGATTTCTTGAACGCCCTGCGGCAGAACGACCGACTTGAGGGAATTGCAGCATAAAAATGCCCTATCGCCGATCTCGATCACACTGTCAGGGATTGTGATTGACTGCAGCTTATAACATGAATCAAAAGCGCTCGCACCGATCTCTTTAAGACCGTTTGGCAGGGCGATGTCGGTCAGATTCACACACCAGAGAAAGGCTCCAACACCGATTTTCTGAACGCCCTGCGGCAGAACGACCGACTCGAGGGAATCGCAGCCTGAAAATATCCTATCGCCGATCTCGATCACACCGTCCGGCAGGGTAACGCAGGCTGCCTCAGACTCATATTTTTTTAAGATTCCGTTTTCAATTTCAGATTTCATGATGATGTCCTCCTGTTTTTTTATTGCAGCATAGCCGCATCTGACAATGACACTGCTATGCTTTTGCCTTACATTTCACAAAAGGCAAATCCGTTTTCCTTTGCGTACTGTTCCGCAAACGACCCTTTCGGCGCGTGGATTGTCACCGGCATATTGTTTTCATAGTCAAGCGGATCATAGCTGAATACGTCATCGCCCATCTTTTTCAGGCTGGCAGGCAAGGTGACGTCGGTCAGGCTCGTACACGCAGCGAAGGTTATCTCTCCGATCTCGGTCACGCCGTCCGGGATCGTGATTGACCGCAACTCTTCACAATAAGAAAAAGCTACGTCGCCGATCTTTCGAAGGCTGTTTGGCAATGTGACGTTGGTCAGTCCTGTGCAATTTTCGAAGGCATTTTCTCCTATTTCGGTCACACCGTCCGGTATCGTGATCGAAGACAGACTTTCACAGCTTTGAAAAGCTTCCCTGCCGATTTTTCGGAGATTATTTGGCAAGGCGACATCGGTCAGATTCTTACAACAGCGGAAGGTTTCCTCTCCGATCTCTGTCACGCCGTTCGGAATTGTGATTGACTGCAGCTTATAACATGAATCAAAAGCATTCTTACCAATCTTTTTAAGACCGTCAGGCAAAATGACATCGGTCAGATTCCCACACCAAAGGAAGGCTTCGGCGCCGATTTTTTGAACGCCTTCCGGCAGAACGACCGATTTAAGGGAATCGCAGCCTGAAAATACCCTATCGCCGATCTCGACCACACCGTCCGGCACGGTAACGCAAGCCGACTCAGGCTCATATTTTTTTAAGATTCCGTTTTCAATTTCAAATTCCATCATTTTTTCCTCCTTATCATCAAATTGGCAATGGCCGGCAAATCGTTCGCCGCATTTGCATTTTTAGCTCGAATCTTGCTTTTCAAGTCCCGCCGGTAGGAACCCTCCTATTCGTTTTTTACTTATCGCCCTCCTTTATGGGAGCCTTGCCGGATCATGCCCTTCTTCCAACCCCCTGATGCCTGAGCATTCTTCATAACGCCACTTACAGTTCGTACACCATTTCATGCTTCTTTTACTACCAACAGCATGGCATAACGCCAAACCTCATGAGTGCCCAGAATGCAAAAACAGCAACATCAAGTATGACAGCAAGAAACCACACTCCTGTACCTTTAGCCATTTGATGAACCCATACACATACTGCAATACATGGAATGGTAAACAGGATAGGAAGATGCCACAAACCACCAACAATCATTCCTACCAGCATCGCCAGCAGAGCAGTATATACATATACCCTTCCTTGAATAATGGATTTACATAAATCCGAAATCTGCTTATTCCCGCTGAGTGCACCGGCAAATAGTGCAAAGTCAGCAGCTTTCTTAGCTTTCCTCTTACTCTCTCGACGAAGTGCTTCTTGTTGAATTTTTACTTGTTCTTCAAACTCTCGATTTGTCATCGAAACCAACTTTCCTTTCCTAATTTTATTGTAGCGCATTCTGTCACTTTTCTCAAACCTTTTTTATTTTTGTCGCTCCCCCCAATTCGGTGAATGTCTGTGGCTTTGTTGCCTTGGCGGCTTCCTCGGCTAAAATATGAAGATAGGCCGCCGAGAACAGTTCGACGTCGATTTTCTCTTTGACAAGGTTTGAAAGCGCAATCAAAATGCGCCGCTTGTCGGTGAGTTTTTCGGGCGGATAATATTCAAAATCCATATAGTTTGAGGTTACTTCTCTATAGATCGTTCCGTCCTCGTTTTGGAAATATCCCCACACGTTCATGTCGGTGTCGTCGCAGCCGATCCGCCCTGTGCGCACGTAATGTTCGGGCGTAATATCGTACATCACAAGCGGTCCTCGGCAAAAGCCGCTTCCCCCGCGTGCCGGATTCCAGAGGATATCTCCCTTATGAAAGGGAACGGGAAAGGAAAACCACATAAAATCAAACCGGTGATACGGAGAAAAGTCTTCCGTTTCGTTCCAGCCCTCCGGGTCGATAAGAGAAAGAACCTCGCCGTCGCCTCGCACAATCACAGAGGAAAGGCGCACAGGGGCGTTGTTGATCGATCGGCAGTAAATTTTGTATTTCGCGCGGTCGGTCACTTCTTCATACTGTGCCAAGGCTTTTTGATACCATTCTTTCAACGCCTCGATGCAGGTTTCATAATCGGAAAATGCCCGCATGAATACTTCATTTGCATTGCCTCCCAAGATAAAATCCTCGTCCAAGGGCTCGACGCAATAGACAAAGCTCCCGTTGTTTTTTGAAAACTCCAGAAGGAGCTTCTCCTCCGTGTCGATATAAAGCCGCAGATAATCTGAAAGACTCTCAGGCGGCGCATCGACGTACTCGGGATATTTGGCGTCAAAAACGACGTCGGGATATTCTTCGGCAAGCTCACGCCACGCGGCGTGCTTTTCGGCAAGCGTGTGATTCCGGCTTTGAAAAATCAGCCACGCCATTTCTGTCGGCGAAAATGTATAACCGATTTTCTCTAAATGTGCGCGGATATCCTTGGAATTGACAAAGGGCAAAGCGTTCATAAAAATCACCTACTCGATATAAATTTCTTCCAGCGTATCCAGGCAGACACACCCCAGCGGATAGCCGAAAACCGCGCCGCAGTCGATAGCAATATGGTTGTTCTTTTGCAGGATTCGCCCGGCATACGCAGGGTCGATCAACCTTGTCGGTGTGTGGCCGGTAACAAACAGCGTGTCCTCTCCGTAGACTTTCGTATAATCCGGCTCCCCGTAAAGAAACTCTAAAAAGCTGACGTCGTGAATCGGCTTTGGATCATAATCCGGCAGGGTATGGGACAGGTGAAACCGGCGGCCGTTCATCGTAAGCTCGTCGTAAATGTCAAAGGATTCGATGTAATCGATGACAGCCTGCTGCCTGTCCTGCGTGAGCGCACAAAACGCCTGCACGGTGGGTTCGCCGTCCGACAGCAGCCACAACTTTCCGGCTTTGGTTTTACCAATCAATTCCGCATCTAAAAGACCGGCGGCGATCCGCTTCATCACCCCGAGTGCGAGCGACTCATGGTTTCCAATCAGCGGCTTTACGTTAGCGCGTGACATCATATCAAGCAGAATGTCGATCCCGCCGTTGCCGCGGTCGATCACGTCGCCCAATACATACAGCGTATCTGCGTCGCCGAGTGGGAGGATATCGAGCAGTTTTTGATATTTTTCATAGCAACCGTGTAAATCCGAAATGGCGTAAATCAATGAGATGCTCCTTCCATACGGCAAAACTGCGAATTTTGTCTTATTCCGCCGCTCTGTTATAAAAATACCACATTGAACGGGTCGTTTTTGGTACATAAGATTTGCTATCGTAGGTTCAGCAGGTCGATGTGAAAAGATTTGATGCAGAAAGGAATAAAAATGACACATACGGTTGTAAAAGAACTGCTGGAAAAGCATTTTGGGTTGGCACAGGATTCGCTGACTCTGGGCAAAAGAAAAAGGCGAAACGCCCAAAAAAGCGATCGCCCGCAGGAAGTGTACTTTTATTTTTTGGAAAATGAAAAGGAGATTACCGAAATCTGCAATCTGCTCGGAGAAAGTTTCGCCGACAAGGAAGTAAAATTGCCCGAACTGACGCAGCGTTTCCCTAAAAAGCGCCAAAAAGGCGCCTGTTCGGCGCAGTGCGCGTGCTTTACAGAAAGGAACGACGGAGGCTGGGATCTTGCAATCCATGAAATTACAGGGGTGACCTACCATCGTGCCCACGGAGGAAGGTCGGCGGCGACCCTTCGTCTCAGCACGACGCCGATCAGCCGCCTCTCTGATGCAAGTTCCGATTTTTACGGCTATTGGGAAGCAAGCTGGTTCAGCCGCAATCATACGCCGGAAACAGAACGGGGAGGATTTTCCTATTGGGTCAACAAGGCGCTCAAAACAAGCAGCCGGTTCCGTGAATTTTCCGCCGATTTCTTTTTGGCGGCTGCTGAGGAAGAACAGCAAGACATTTTGAAAGACGTGGCAGGAACCATTCGGCGCTGCGGCTGTTTTCTTCCGCCGATCTCGTATGAAAAACTGTTGACTTGCAGCACGCCTGCCGATGTGTTTCGCCGCTGTTTAGCGGAGGACGTACCGCTTGACCGACATTTTGATTCCGTCGATCTGAATACCGGCTACGTCATGCAGATGCTGGCACCCATCGTGGAACCGCAGGACTTGGAAAAACTCGCGGAGCTGGACGCGAAAACCGTTTCCGATGCGGTGACGCTGCCGCTGTTTTACGAGACCTTTCGAGCGGAAACCTTCTTGCCCGAATATTATAAGGCGGTCTTTGAATGCCTCAATCTGCCCGGTGTGCTGGCAGAAGATTATGTGCGCCTGTGCAGAACAACCGGGGCAAAATTCCGCATCGGATACGACCGTTCCATTTTCAAAAAACACTTGCGGGATTTGAAAGACGCTGTCTGCGCACTCCCTTGCTGACCGATGCGGACGAAAGACCGCAGTCTTAGCGTAAGAACTATTTGCCAAAACAATCGTGCCGGTCAATATCCCCAAAATTGTCGCAGACGGCGGCTGTCTGGCGTGCACTTTTTCACTCTTGGAAATCTTTTTTGTTTATGGTATCATATCCATAGACGGATATGATATTTGATCGTCAGCGCCTTGTCGTTTGCGCTGAAAGCACTGTACGGCAACCGTGGAATCTGTAAAAAAAGCTGTTGATTTAGGCAATATCTGATAAAAGCAAAAGGAGAACGTATCAATGGGCTTGATAGACCGTGCAAGCGGTGCGTCTTTGTGGCGTGGATATGATTATTATACCGGTAAAAAAGTTTTGCTGTGTAAGCGAATCGATGACCATGTTTATGCCGGAAAAGTGAGTGGTAACGGTGCGGATTACGACGTTGAGATCAATCTGGAAAAGCCGTACTCATCGAAGTGTAATTGTCCGCATGCAAACGGAAGGCGGATCGTATGCAAACATATGGTGGCGATGTATTTCACCGCGTTCCCGAAGGAGGCGGAACGATTTTACGAAGAAGCCGTTTGCGCAATGGAAGAGGAAGAGGAGCGACAAGAGAGGCTTGAAAAAGCGCTTGAGAAATGTATCACAAAAATGGGGAAGGCCAAATTGCAGGATGCTTTGTGGCAGCTTTTGGTGGACGGACCGGAGTGGCAGTATGAACGGTTTTTGAGGGATTATGTTCCGGAGTATTGGGAATAAAACAAAGGCGGAGATCGATCTTCGCCTTTTGATCTGTGTCACCCGTACTGCTTTTGTTTGGGAAAATCTGTGATTTCACTTGTTTTGGCGGCATAACTATGCTATGATATGGACAGAAACAAAAAGGGAGCGGGGACATGAATTCATTCATCAATGTACTGGGCGGCGCGCTGATGGCACTGGCGGACAGCGTTCCGGGCGTGTCGGGCGGCACGATCGCCTTTATCATGGGCTTTTATGACGAATTTATCGGCTCAATCGACGCGCTGATATCGGGCAAGAAAGCCGAGCGAATCAAAGCACTGAAGTTTCTGATTAAGCTGGCGGTCGGCTGGCTGTTGGGCTTCATTCCGGCGGTGCTGATCCTCAGTCGGGTCTTTGAATCGCATATTTATATTGTTTCCTCGCTTTTTCTGGGTTTTATCGTTTTTGCGATTCCGGTCATTGTTTCGGAGGAAAAAGAAACGCTGCGCGGTCACTATTGGCAGATGATCTTTATTCTTATCGGGATTACGGCAGTGGCGCTGATCACCTATTTCAATCCGACCGGTGAAACCGGCGGGATCGACACCTCCGTTTTCACATTGGGTCTGGGCGCATATGCGCTTTTGGCGGGCGCAGTCGCCATTTCTGCGATGGTGCTGCCCGGCATTTCCGGTTCCACCCTTCTGTTGATCTTTGGGCTGTATCTTGCGGTCATCAGCGGGATCAAAGACCTCATTCATCTGAACTTTCATGCTCTGCCGATGCTCATCTGCTTCGGGATCGGCGTTCTGATCGGCTTTGTGACGGTGGTCAAGATCATCAAAAAATGTCTGGTGCGGTTCCGCCCGCAGATGATCTATCTGGTACTCGGACTGATGCTCGGCTCCCTTTACGCGATCGTGATGGGACCCACTACGCTGGATACGCCGCAGCCGCCGCTGACTCTTTCTCAAGTGACGGTCGGCTGCGTGATCGCATTTTTGATCGGCGGTTGCGTGATCTGGGGCTTGCAGTTACTCAAAAAAGCAATTCGGAAATAAAAAATCGCCGCACTTTAAGTGCGGCGATTTTCTGCTGTTTTTATTCCGCAAGCATGGTAGAGGGCGTGTAAACGCGAGCCAAAAGCTCCTGATTGAGCATATACAGCCCTTTCGGATCGCTGCCGAACAGCTCCATTTTCTTAATGAGATCGTCGGCGTTTTTCTCCTCCTCCACCTGCTCCTTGACAAACCAATCCAAAAACTGCATGGTCTTGAAATCCTTGGCGTCAAATGCGGCGGAATAGATGTCGGAGATCAGCGAGGTGACATACTGCTCATGCTCCAACCCTGCCTTCAGCGGGTCGATATGCGCATGGAAAGCCTTGTCCGGCTCGGCAATAGCGGGGAAGGTGACCCTCACACCGTTGTCCTGCAAATACCGGCGGATAATCATGGCGTGATCCCGTTCTTCCTTTGCCTGTACCTCGTACCAGTTTTGGAACCCGTCCAGTCCCTCGTCCGCATAGTAGTTTGCGAAATCGAGGTAGAGATAGGCAGAGTAGAGCTCCTTGTTGACCTGATCGTTGAGCATGTCCGCAATGTTTTGATTCAGCATAATGATGACCTCCTGTGCTGTGATTTCTTTTATTATACCGCTTTTGTTTGAAAAATGCAATACCACTTAAAAGCGTGGATCACGCAGGGTTCGATTTTTTTGTAAGCATTATATTTGATGCGCAATGACCCACTTGACCATACCCTCAAATGGCAATTCCCCTGCGGCGACAGCAAGGATCATGTCGGATAATTCCTGCTGCGTGTATTGCAGTTCGATTCCGTTCAGGGACAGAAATACAAGCATGGCGTGCGCCCCTATCCGTTTGTTGCCATCAATAAACGGGTGATTTTGGATCAGACCAAATCCGAGCCTTGCGCCTTTTTGCCAGATGGAAGGATAGGCTTCGGTTCCTTCAAAGCATTGAAACGGCGCTTCCAAGGCGGATTCCAGAAGCCCGTCCTCGCGGATTCCGTCCAAGCCGCCTGTTTCCAGTATCAGGGCATGATGCAATAAAACCACCTGTTCTTTTGACAGCCTTTTCATTTGGCAAGCACCTCATAGGCGCGCCTGTTTTTTTCGATCAGCCGCTTGGAGACGGACATAACATCTTCATCGGATACCGTCTGTTCGGCTTCCGCCTGACTGAAATCCAAAACAAGATAGCGGGGAATATTATTTTTTAAGATAACGGCTGCGCCGTTTTCATCAACCAGGCGGGCTACCCTTGAAAAGTTTTGATTGGCTTCCGTAATGGAAACAAGCGTCTTCGTGTTGATATTCATCTGCATACACCTCCGTATCTATTATACACATTAAATAGGATAAATTCAACCTATTTCAAAAAGTTTTTCAGTGAAAAAGTAAAATCGGCAGAGCTGACGCTCTGCCGATTTTTGGCTGGAGACTATAAAAAAGATGATGTTGGCTTTTTGGTGGAGAGATCTGAATCTTCGCGAGTGGCGGGAGCCGCAGACGGAGGGCGGAACTTTTGCAAAGCAAAAGTTTCAACCGGAGACAAGGCGGACGCGGGGTCCCCGCCGAATTGGTAGCGTTAGCGTGATTCGGTGGGGGAAAAGGAGCGGCAGTCCGTCAAGCGAAGCCGTGACTTTTTGCATAAAAAGTCGCGGTAAGCCATAAGGACTTGCCGCGACGTGGCTGGGGTAGCTGGACTCGAACCAGCGGAATGACGGAGTCAAAGTCCGTTGCCTTACCACTTGGCGATACCCCAATGGGTTGGGGTGGATAATGAGATTCGAACTCACGGCCTCCAGAGCCACAATCTGGCGCTCTAACCAGCTGAGCTATATCCACCATATATGGGGTATTGCTGTAAAGTAAGTGGCACGCCCGACAGGACTCGAACCTGTGGCCTACTGCTTAGAAGGCAGTTGCTCTATCCAGCTGAGCTACGAGCGCATATGTGGAGCGGGTGATGGGAATCGAACCCACGTAGCCAGCTTGGAAGGCTGGAATTCTACCATTGAACTACACCCGCGCGGACGGACTCTCACTTCACAACAAAAGATATTATAACAAACCGTGCAACTGTTGTCAACACTTTTTCGGGGGGATTTTGGGGGTTTAAGCGATCCCGAATTTTGTTTTGATCCGGTTGAGTATCTTTCCGATCGGGCGGGTGAGCAAAAGCAGAAAGATGACATTGGAGACCGCATAGATGAGCATAAAGGGAGCGGAGGAGAGGGTGAGGGCGAGATACCGCCGTCCGAAGGAGGAAAGAAAGCCGCTTCCTTCCATTTCCGCCGCCCAAACGGCACTCCAGATGTCCATCAGCAGGGAGAAGATCACGCCGGACAGCGCACCGGCAATCGCCAGCAGGATTTTGCTGCGTAAAAGCGGCTTGGACAGAAGCCCTGCCAAAAGCCCGATCAACCCCCAGACGAACATCTGAAAGGGAGTCCACGGTCCCTGTCCGAAATAAAAATTGGAGATCACGGCGGTCAGAGCGCCGGTCATAAAGCCTGCCTGACTGCCGAAGTAGAGGGCTGTGATGATCACCATGGCGGTGACCGGCTTGAAGCCGGGGATCGGCGCGAATAAAATCCGCCCGATCACCGAAAGCGCCACCATCACCGCAATAATCATCAACACCCTTTGGTCCTCCTGCTTTCTTTCAAATCGGAGAAAAAAGGGGAGACAAGCCAGTATCGCAACGCAAAGGGAAACCCAGGCATACTGCCTGCCATGGAACAAAACCACTCCCGCGGCAATGACGGCGGGAATGGCGAGACAGGGGATCAGATAGGGAAGATACCGCCTCATCTCAGCTTTCGGTGTAGGTGAAGCGGTAGGTTTTTCCCGCTTCGATCTCGGTTTGATCCACACCCTTGTCCGCATAGCTGCCGTCTATGAAAAACGCCCAGTAGGCATGGTCGGTATCGTAGTCGGCGGTGATTCCGTTGACCGTTTTGACATATAAGCCGTATTCGTTTTGGTCGCCCGCAATCAGCCCGACCTCCTGTAGCGCTTTGCCGACGGAAGTTTGCTCGGTATGGACCAAAAACGCAGTCGTTTGGTCCTTTACGACCACCTCAAACGGGAAGGAGATGCTGCCCTCGCCGATCTCAGTGCGCTCTGTTTCGGCGACCGAAACGGCAGCCGAAGAAACAGCGTTATCGCTGTTCCCACAGCCGGCAAAGGACAGGATCAGGACGAGTGCAAAAATCAAAGAAAAAATGCGGTATTTCATCAGCGTTACCTCCGGTCGGTATCATATCATGGATCGGGTAAAAAGTCAACCGCGCGCAGGCAGTGCTCCGATCCGTCGGGCGGTTCAAACAATGCCGCGCATTTTGCAATAAGGTTATCATCGACCAAGTAGGCGTTGGTCTCTCCGGTCAGCACGGCGCGGTTGCGCTTGTCCAAATATGCCCGCCATGTTCTATCATCAACATCTAAAAAGTAAAACGCATAGGGGATCTGCCGACTTTCGTAAAATCGCCTTGCTTCTTCCCGTGACGCTTTTGTCCAAAACCCCCAGTCGAGGATCACCGAAATACCCGCGTTTACTGTTTCAACCGATTTTTCATACAGATACGCCTGCACCCGTTTAGTGACGGTGTCGTGCGCGTCGCCGAGATACTGACCGAGTATGAGGGTAAGCTCATCACAGGAGAGCAAAACGGCAGGGTGTTCTTTTTGCAGCCTTTTTGCAAAGGTGGTTTTTCCGGCGCAGATTTTTCCGCAAATCAGGGTAACTTGTGCCATACTTGCTCCTTAACCGAAAAAGGTGTGTTCAATAAAAATTTTCAGCCCGATACCGACTAAGATCACGCCGCCCAGCAGCTCCGCCTTGTTCCCCAGCAGCTTGCCGAACCGTTTGCCGAGCAGTACCGCAATAAAGGAGAGCAGAAAGGTGCAAAGAGCGATCTCCGATACGGCGGGGAGGATTTTGACATCGAGCGCGGCAAAGGAAACGCCGACCGCCAGCGCGTCAATGCTGGTGGCGACCGCCTGCACCAATAAAAGCGCGGGGGTCAGCCGGTAGACGGCACTGTGTTCGTCCTCGGGGTGGAGTGCTTCCCATATCATTTTCCCGCCGATAAAGCCGAGCAGAATCAGCGCGACCCAGTGGTCGATTGCCGAGATATAGGCGGCAAACACCGAGCCCGCCAGATACCCGATGAGCGGCATCAGCCCCTGAAACAGCCCGAACGCTCCCGCAATCGCCGCAATATGCCGCCCCTTTAAGTCCTTGATGGTCAGCCCGTTTGACATCGATACCGCTACCGCGTCCATTGAAAGTCCGACCGCAATCAGAAGCAGTTCCAGCCAGCCCATCGGCACACCTCCTAGATTCGCCGATCCAATATCGGCAGATATTCCGCACGAAATTCCGCAAAGCTGCCTTCTTCCAGCGCAAGGCGGATCCTTTTAAGCAGACTGTTGTAAAAATAAAGATTGTGCTGCACCGCCAGCCGGAGCGCCAGCACCTCCTTTGCTTTCATCAGATGATGCAGATAGGCGCGGGAATGGGCGCGGCAGGTGGGACAGCCGCAGTGCTCGTCAATCGGGCGGTCGTCCGTTTCGTACTTGGCGTTCATCAAATTCCGCACACCCTCCCAGGTATTGATATGCCCGTGACGGGCGTTTCGGCTGGGCATCACGCAGTCGAACAGATCCACGCCCCGTGCCACCGCTTCGATGATATTGGTAGGGCGTCCGACCCCCATCAGGTAGCGCGGCTTATCCTCCGGCATATAGGGGGTGACCGCCGAGATGATCCGGTACATCGTTTCGGTATCCTCTCCGACCGCCAAACCGCCGATGGCGTAACCGTCGAGTTCAAGGGAGGCGATCTCCTTCATGTGCGCGATCCGCAGGTCCTCATACACACAGCCCTGATTGATCCCGAATAAAAGCTGGTGCGGATTGATGGTATCGGGCAGGGCATTCAGCCGCGCCATCTCCGCCTTGCAGCGGACCAGCCAGCGGGTGGTACGGGCGCAGGACTGTGAAGCATATTCGTAGGTAGAGGGGTTTTCCACACACTCGTCAAACGCCATGGCAATGGTGGAGCCGAAACGGGACTGGATCTGCATACTCTCCTCCGGTCCCATGAAGATGCTGTGTCCGTCGATGTGGGAGCGGAAGGTGACGCCCGCCTCTTCGATTTTACGCAGACCGGACAGAGAAAAGACCTGAAAGCCGCCGCTGTCGGTCAGGATCGGGCGATCCCAGTTCATGAATTTGTGCAGTCCGCCTAACCGGTAGATCACATCTTCGCCGGGACGGAGATGGAGGTGGTAGGTGTTGCACAATTCTACCTGACAGCCGAGCTCTTTCAGATCGGGGGAGGATACACCCCCTTTGATCGCTGCCGCCGTACCCACATTCATAAAGCAGGGAGTTTCGATCACCCCATGTACGGTGGTGAATACCCCTCGTCTCGCGGCGTGATCGGTTTTGATGACCTGAAACAAACAAATCCCTCCTTCAGAGGACCATCATGACGTCGCCAAAGCTATAGAAGCGGTAGCGTTCCGCAATCGCGGTGCGGTAGGCTTCCATGGTGTGCTCATAGCCCGCAAAGGCGCTGACCAGCATAATGAGCGTGCTTTCGGGCAGGTGAAAATTGGTAATCAGTCCGTCCAGCACCCGAAAGGTATAGCCGGGATAGATGAAAATATCGGTGTACCCCTCGTCGGGACGAATATCCCCGTATTTCGCGGCAACGCTCTCCAGGGTGCGGCAGGCAGTCGTCCCCACGGCGATCACCCTTCCGCCCTGTGCTTTGGTGCGGCGGATCGCCTCCGCCGTTTCGGGCGGCAGCTCGTAATGCTCGGCGTGCATATGGTGATGCTCAATCTCCTCCTCCTTGACCGGACGGAAGGTCCCCAGCCCGACATGAAGGGTCACTTTTGCGATCCCGATTCCAAACTCCGGCAGCTTTGCAAGCAGCTGGGGCGTGAAATGCAGTCCGGCGGTGGGCGCCGCGGCAGAACCAAGCTCATTTGCGTATACGGTTTGGTACCGGTCCTTGTCTTTGAGCTTCTCGGTGATATAGGGCGGCAGCGGCATCTGTCCTAACTGCTCCAACAGGGGATAAAAGCTCCCCTCATAGGAAAACCGGACGATCCGGTTTCCTTCCTCTCCCAATTCCAGTACCTCGGCGGAAAGCGCACCCTCCCCGAATACCAGACGAGCGCCGGGCTTTGCCTTTTTGCCCGGCTTGGTGAGAACCTCCCATACGTCCTGCTCCCGCTGATGAAGCAACAAAACCTCCACCGTGGCGCCGGTGTCCGCCCGCTTGCCGTAAAGACGGGCAGGCAGCACCTTCGAGTCGTTCACCACCAGCAGATCGCCCGCCCGCAAAAGCAGGGGGAGATCGTAAAAATGGCGGTGGTCGATTTTTCCGGTTTCCCGATTCAAGCAGAGCAGTCGGGAGTGATCCCGCGGCTCGATCGGGGTCTGTGCGATCAGCTCATGGGGGAGATCAAAATGAAAATCGCTTTTTTTCATATTCTGCCTCGCTTTGCATTGACAATACGACGTCAAAATGATATACTACTATTGAAAACGATAGAGGTGCGACCCTCAAAGAGTAACCGTTTGCGAGATACCCGCTGTATCGTTCGGAGCATAGGGTGAAAGGTGAGGTCGCCGAAGGGGATATCGGGCGGTGCGGTTTTCCTCTGGTTCTGCGTCGAACAGGCGTATGGCTGTCATCATCAGATGGAGCGCTATCGGTGTGATGCTTCTTCGTAGACAGAAGCAGTGCTTCTATTATAGGTGATGAACGGCCGGTTTTCAACCGGTTTTTCTATTTTTTGCGGTTTTTTGAGGAGGAGTTTTCAGATGAAACGCTATCAGGTGGGCATTATCGGTGCGACGGGAATGGTCGGGCAGCGGTTTGCCATATTGCTGGAGAAACACCCGTGGTTTGAGGTAAAGGTCGTTGCCGCATCGGCACGAAGCGCCGGAAAGACCTATGAGGAGGCGGTCAGCGGTCGTTGGGCGATGACAAAGCCGATGCCTCAGTCGATGAAGGGGCTTGTGGTGCTGGACGCGGTGCAGGACGTGGAGAAGATCGCCACCGAGGTGGACTTTGTGTTCTGCGCCGTGGATATGAAAAAAGAAGAAATCAAAGCGCTGGAGGAACGGTACGCCAAGGCGGAGTGTCCGGTGATCTCCAATAACTCAGCGCACCGCGGCACACCCGATGTGCCGATGATGGTGCCGGAACTGAACCCGGAGCACGCCGAGGTGATTGCGGCGCAGAGGAAGCGGCTGGGCACCAAACGGGGCTTTATCGCCGTGAAATCGAACTGCTCGCTTCAAAGCTATGTGCCGGCGCTCCACCCGCTTCGGAAATTCGGCTTGCAACGGGTGCTTGCCTGTACCTATCAGGCGATCTCCGGCGCGGGGAAAACCTTTGAGCGCTGGCCTGAAATGGTGGATAATGTGATTCCCTATATCGGCGGCGAGGAGGAGAAAAGCGAACAGGAGCCGCTGAAGATCTGGGGGAGGGTGGAAAACGGCGTGATCCAAAATGCCGTGTCGCCCGCGATTACAACCCAGTGCCTGCGGGTCGCCTGCAGCGACGGACATATGGCGGCGGTATTCGCCTCGTTCGATCATAAGCCGGAGCTGGAGGAAGTGAAAAAAATCTGGGCGGACTTTTCGGGCGAGCCGCAGAAATTGCAGCTGCCCAGTGCGCCGAAGCAGTTTCTGCATTATTACGAGGATCCCGCTCGTCCGCAGACGCGGCTGGATCGGGATACCGAGGGCGGTATGGCGGTACATATCGGACGGCTGCGGTACGACAGCCAGTATGACATCAAATTTGTCTGCCTTTCCCACAATACGGTGCGGGGCGCTGCCGGCGGCGCCGTGCTGATGGCGGAGTATCTGGCGGCAAAGGGCTATCTGGACTGAAACGGAGGGGAGCATGATGAAAAAAACGGTATTTACCGGAGCGGGTGTTGCGCTGATCACACCGATGTATCCGGACGGAAGCGTGAACTGGGAGAAGCTGGACGAGTTGATCGAGTTTCAGATCGACGGCGGCACCGATGCGATCATTGCCTGCGGCACGACCGGCGAATCGGCGTGTCTGAATGACAGCGAGCATCTGGAGGTGATCCGCCATACGATCGAGCGGGTGGCGCACCGCGTTCCGGTGATCGCAGGCGCCGGCAGCAATGACACTGCCTATGCGCTCAAGATGGTAAAGGAAGCAAAGGCGATGGGCGCGGACGCCCTTTTGGTGGTCACGCCGTACTATAATAAAACATCGCAAAACGGACTGATCCGCCATTACAATATGCTTGCCGACGCCACCGATCTGCCGATGATCGTTTATAATGTGCCGTCCCGCACCGGTGTGAATATCACGCCTGCTACTTATCGGGAGCTCGCGAAGCACCCGAATATCGTGGCGGCAAAGGAAGCGAGCGGAAGCATCTCCGCCGTGGCGGAGATCGCCGCGCTCTGCGGTGACGAGCTTACCATTTATTCGGGGAACGACGATCAGATCGTGCCGATCATGTCGCTGGGCGGCAAGGGTGTGATCTCGGTGCTGTCGAATGTCATGCCCCGCGAAACGCATGAGCTCTGCGCCGCCTGTCTGGCGGGCGATTATCCGAAAGCCGCCGCCATGCAGCTGGGGCTTTTGGATTTGATCAACGGGCTGTTTATGGACGTAAACCCCATTCCGGTCAAGGAGGCGCTCAATTTGATGGGCTATGCGGTGGGCGACTGCCGTATGCCGCTGGCGCCCATGCCGGAGGAGAAGGTGGAAAAGCTCACGGGCATTCTGCAAAAACACGGACTGGTCTAATCACAACGCACGGCGGAGGTATGTCCTCCGCCGTACTCGTATCTGCTTTTGCCACCACGCTTTAAGGGATAAACAGAATTTTCCGTAAAGCAAACATTTTTGCCAATGCCTCCCTTGTCAAAGGGAGGGGGACCGCGCTAAAGCGCGGTGGAGGGATTCAAAGTTATGGCGGCGCCATGTCCGCCTGTCTGGACGGATTATCCTATTTTATCGGGAAGGAGGGGATCAAATGAGGTACGGGATCTCCACCGCCTGTCTTTATCCGGCTGCGACGGAGCAGGCGGTCGATACCCTGCTGGCAGAGGGTGTTCGCCGGATCGAGATTTTTTTCAACACCTCGTCCGAGATCGCTCTGGCCTTTATGCGGGAGCAAAAGAAAAAGCTGGACGCCTGCGGCGCCAAGCTCGTATCGCTTCACCCCTACACCTCGGAGTTTGAGCCGTTCCTCTTTTTCTCGGATTACGATCGCCGCACCCGTGACGCGATAGACCTCTATGAGCGGTATTTTGAGGCCATGGAGATGATGGACTGCCATATTCTTGTCTTTCACGGCGACTGGCTGCGCGGGAAGCTGTCGCCTGCCGCTTATGCCGAGCGGTTCTGTCGTCTGGCGGAGCGGGGCAGGCGGTATGGCGTGACGGTGGCGCATGAAAATGTATCCCGCTGCCGTATGGGACGGCTTTCGTTTCTGCGGGAATTAAAGCCGTTTCTGGGCGAGTACGCCGCCTTTGTGCTGGACATAAAGCAGGCGCTCCGCGCCGGAGAGGACCCGTTTTCGCTTTTGGAGGAAATGGGGCGGCAGCTTGTGCATCTGCATATCAGCGACAGCCTGACCGAAAACGGGAGTGTCACCGAGGATTGCCTTCCGCCCGGTGCGGGCAACTTTGATATGGCGCGGCTCTTTTCTGTCCTTGACAGGCTTTCCTATCGCGGGAATATCATGGTGGAGCTTTACCGCCGGAATTACGATACGCTGTCCGATCTGATTGGCTCCTATCATTGGCTTCAAAGCGAGTACGGCGACCGGTAAAGCTCGAATTTTGTCGAAACTTTTTGCTTGATTTTTGCACAATTTTCCCGTACAATGAAATTAAAAACAGTGCATATTCAGCGTAGGAGGGAAGGGACAGACCATGGGCTTCGTGTATGAGGTCACTCAGTCCGTACAGGTCATACCGGATCACGGTAGGACCACGGTGTACGGTCTGCGGATCAGCTGCGAGGGTCAGACTGTCCATTTCCCCGATCTGTCGGTATCCCGCGAGGCGGTGGAGCGGTTTGGCGCTCTTTTGAAGCGGGAGGGCGTTTCGTTTTGCCATTTACAGGATCTGGTGGAAGATTTTCTTCCGTTAGAGGCTTGAAATCCCACCAATTTTATGGTAGGATAAAGTCGGTAAAATACTTGGCAGAAAGGAATGTTGCGCGCATGAAATGCCCGTTTTGCGGCTATCCCGACAGCAAGGTGATCGATTCCCGTCCGACCGAGGATAACGATCGGATTCGCCGCCGCAGAAGCTGCCTGTCCTGCGGTATGCGGTTTAACACCTATGAGGTGGTCGAGCATATGCCGCTTATGGTGGTAAAAAAGGACCAGTCCAGACAGGAATTTGACCGTAATAAACCGCTGAAAGGGTTGATTCGTGCCTGCGAGAAGCGACCGGTCAGCTCCAAAACCATGGAGCGGCTGGTCGATCAGATCGAGAAGATTTGTCAGCAGCAGTATGATAAGGAGGTACCCAGTCATGTGATCGGGGACATCATATTGCAGCAGTTGAGGGATATTGATCCGGTCGCCTATGTCCGGTATGCTTCGGTCTACCGCGATTTTAAGGACCTCGACAGCTTTTTGCAGGTGCTGGAGGACCTGCGGGACACCGAAAAGGATTAAAGTATATTGCTGAGATAGGGCAGCTGTGTGGTGTAAAGGTGTTCGGCAATCCCGCAGGCGCGGCGAATGGCGGCGACTGTGATGGTGGCGTCGTCAAACTCCACATAGGCGCTCAGCTCCGCGATCACCTGTGCCATTTCGTCCACCTCGCTGTGGGGGAGAAATAAAATCAGGATCGGTTCCGCTTTGTCCCAGTAGTCGGACGCTTCCTTGCAAAGTGCTATGGCACGCGCCGGATCGACCTCCACCACACTTTCCGCCTCGGTGAGCAGGGCGTTCATGTCGGTCTGCACCCGATGCAGGTACCGGATCGAGGCGATGCCGGTCAGCACCATGCCCAATAAGATCAGCGATACCGTAATCAGTCGTTTCATTTTGATTTTTACCTTTCCTTTTCTTCGCAGCTTCCGGAAACGGGGGCTGCCTTTTTTTGCTTGCAGTTATCCCGCGGAATGATATGGTACTGTCCCTGCTTGTCGGCAGTCATCAAAAAAATATCGGTGGCGTCCCAGCCCTCTTTTCGCAGAATACGATCCAGCCACTTTCGGTCAAACCGATAGGCGGAAAGCGCCGAGGTGACCACCACGCCGTCGCTGATGACCACCACGGCGGGGGTTTCCTCCTCACCCGTTAAATGCACCATCTGCGCGGTGACAGTCTGCGCGCTGTGTTTAAGCAGCACATTCACCTTGCCGGTCGTCTCCACGATCGCGTAGTTCACATCTTCCAGATTGAACACATTCTTTTCCCGCAGTGCCGCCATCAGGTCGTCCACCGAAAAGCGGAGCCGCCGCATCTGCTTTTGGTCCAGCTCGCCGTCCCGAATCAGGATCATCGGGCTGCCCGAGACCAGCCTGCGAATCCGCTTGTACCGCAGGGTGATGATCGAGATCGCCACCTCAAAAAAGACCAGCGAGAGAATGGGGAACACGCCCGCGCTCATCGGTATATGAACGTCTTCGATCGGGAGGGAAGCGATGTTGGAGATCAGAATGGTGATGACCAGCTCGGAGGGCTGCAATTCTCCGATCTGCCGCTTTCCCATCAGCCTCAGTGCCAGAATAATCAAAAGATAGAGCAAAAATGCCCGAATGATTACCAAAATCATGCGATCACCTCTGATTAGAGTGCGTTTTCCATAAAACGAATATACGGCTTTGCGGTATGATTTTTGTAAGGACGGGCATTCTGTTATTGCATGGCATTTTTGGAAGGGGGACGAAGAAAATGGGATCACAGATCACGACCCAGACCGCTTTGACCGCCTCGCTGGAGGAAAATCTGGTGCTGATTCAGGAAAAGATGCACGGGAAATCCGATCTGGTGTTTCGGAAGGTGACCGTTTCGGGCTGTCCGGTCGCGCTTTTGACCTGCGAGGGCATGGTGAACGAGCAGAAATTGGCGGAGATGGTGTTCGAGCCGCTGATGGCGATGCGGCTCACCGGCAAGCACAAGGCACAGGAGCTGTATCTGCGCCTAGAGGAGCAAAGCCTGCTCGGAATTGATATGGGAGATGTCTACACCACCGACGAGCTGTTCGGGCGGATCATGTCGGGCTTTCTGGTCATTCTGATCGACGGGCTGGATCATGGCGTTGCGTTCGGCACGCAGGGCTTTTCTTACCGCTCGGTGGACGAGCCGTCGGGCGAGGTAAATGTCCGCGGTTCCCGTGAGGGCTTTACCGAGGTGATCCGCACCAATATGAGCATGATCCGCCGTCGGCTGAAAACGCCCGATCTGGTGTTCGATTTGTTTCAGGTGGGTCAGCAGTCGCATACCGATGTCTGCCTTGTCTACCGCGCCGATGTGGCGGAGGCAGGTCTGGTGGAGCAGGTGCGCCGTCGGCTGGAGGATCTGCCGCTCGATGCGGTGCTGGAGTCGGGGTATCTGCAGCCGTTTTTGCGGGGAAGACCCTTTTCGCTGTTCAGCGATGTCGGCTTCACCGAGCGTCCCGATACGCTCTGCGCCAAAATCAACGAGGGCAGGGTCGCCGTTCTGGTGGATAACACCCCCTTTGCGCTGGTGCTGCCCTATCTGTTTTCCGAAAATTTCCAGACGGTGGACGATTACTGCCAGCAGCCTTATTATGTCAGCTTTATTCGGATCATCAAGTATCTGTCCTTCGTGTTCACCATTTTTCTGCCCGGCACCTATGTGGCGATCTCCACCTTTCACCCCGAGATGTTCCCGCAGGCGATGCTGTTCAATATTGCCGCGTCCGAAACGGTGATTCCATTTCCGATCGTGCTGGAGGCGCTTTTGATCCACTTTATCTATGAGCTGATGCGGGAGGCGGGGCTTCGCCTGCCCCAGCCGATCGGTCATGCCGTGAGCATTGTCGGCTCGCTGGTGGTCGGGGAAGCGGCGGTCACCGCGGGTTTGATCGGTCCGCCCATGGTGATTGTGGTCGCGGTGACGGCAATCAGTTCTTTTGTGGTGCCGTCACTCTACGAGCCGGTCGCCGTACTGCGGTTTTCCTTTATCATCATCGGCGGACTGTTGGGGCTGTACGGTCTTGCGATCGGAGCCCTTTGCCTGCTGTTCAATATGACCGCGCCGCAGGATTACGGCGTACCCTATACCGCGCCGATCTCGCCCTTTACCGGCAAGGCGATGCGGGACACCTTTGTGCGCTTAAGCTGGGCGGGCAAGCTGAAAAGCCGGATCGCGATCCAGAGAATGCGGGGCGTCCACCTGCGGGACAGCCTGAGCGGTCGGAGGAAATGATCGAATGAAGGAGATACGGATCGGAGCGGGGCAGGCGTTTGCCCTGCTGATGATTTCCCGTGTGTTTACGCTGGTCGCCTGGGTGCATCAGAACGATTTGGAGTTGGACGGCAATCTGCTTCTCTGGGGCGAGTTGTTGGGATTCCTACTTCAGCTTGTGCTGCTTCTGCCTGCGTTTTTCCTGCTGCGGCAGAGCGGCGATCGGTCGGCAATCGAGCTTGCCGTCGGCATCAATAAGCCGATCGGGAAGCTGTTTGCCCTAAGCTGTGCCGTGGTAACGTTCGGCTTCAGTCTGCTGACGCTAAGCTCGTTTCTTTATTTTCTGATCACCACCGCATTTTCCAATCAGGCGACCTTTCTGATGTTCCTGCTGGTCGCCGCCGTAGTGGTCTATGGCGTCTGCTGTGGTTTGGAGCCGCTGGCGCGCACCGGTACGATTTTGTTTTTCTTCTGTACCGCCTCCCTTTTGTTCGGTATGTGTACGCTGGTGCCGAATATCCAAATCGCCGAGCTTCACCCGATCGGGCAGTACCGCGATATTCTGCAAATCGCGTTGGAGCGGTGCGGCTCGGGCGGTGAGCTTTTGTGCGTCATTCTTCTCTTTCACCGTATGCACGGCAAGCGCGGGAGGTGGATCGCGGCGTTTCTCGGCGTATCCTTTTTGATTTTGTGGGCGCTCGACTTTCTCACCCTGACCGTTATGGGGAATTACGCGAGCGTCAACCTCTATCCGGTGCACGCCCTGTTCGGCATGGCGCAGTTTTCGATTTTTCAGCATCTGGAGGCATTCCATACCACCGTTTGGATTTTTATGGGCTGTCTCAAAACCATACTCTACCTGTCGCTGCTGCTCTCGGTCATTCGTGAGCTGTTTCCGGCGCGTCCGCTTCGGTATCTGACGCCGGCGGTGATGGCGGTTTTCCTGCCGGTCGCACTGTTTATCTGCTACCGCGCACATTGGATACGGGTGCTGCAGCTTGCTGTGTATAACGGGGTCCCGCTGTTGATCACGGTATGGTTCTTCCCGCTTTTGCTTTTGTTGCTTCGGCTTGGAAAGGAGCGGAAAAAATGAAACGCGCGCTGCTCATTCTTCTTT
>CANQKY010000009.1 GCA_947624575.1 uncultured Clostridia bacterium | reverse complement strand
ACAGCATAGCGGTTTGAAATGGGATAAGAGAAACAATAAAATCTTCCGTTGACTTGTCCAGTATCATCTTCCGACAGTTGTTTTGCTAAAATTTTTGTTAAAACCCCTTTGATCGCCAGTGCCTCCCTTGTCAAAGGGAGGGGGACCATGCGGCAGCATGGTGGTGGGATTCAAAAAGCAGTTGTTTTTTGGTATCGCAAAGTATGCGGCAAACGAATGTGCCTGCAAAAATGAAGCTTTGATTGGCTTTGTGGGAACCGCCGGCTTACAGCGGACGCGAAGTTTTCACTTGCTCGGTGGAAACCGCTGTCTCACGGCAGACGCTTTCTCTTTGTGAAAGCAGAAAACTCGGCAACAACCCACAAGAGGGGAAAGTCTTTTTTAGAAAAAGATTTTCCCCTCTTGGCTCCCTTTAGAAAAACGTTCGGTTGCTGGTATCGTGGCGAAAACCGGAAGCGTGCCTGTATGCAGAACTGTGCAAAATCGGAACAAAGCACCGTGCAACACAGAAAGCCTGTCGCCAGTGCTCTTTTGATACTATGTGATAACAAGGTCTACCGTGCCTTGAACCGCAAGAATCCCTCCACCGCTTCGCGGTCCCCCTCCCTTTGACAAGGGAGGTACTGACGTTCAAGCAAGCATTGGTAAAAAAATCTAGCAAAACAGGCTGTCGAAAGATTTCGTTTGTGCAATTTAAACCGCTATGTTGCCGTCTTTGTCAAGACCTCCCTTGTCAAAGGGCTTTGCCGCCGAAGCGCGCCCAGCGGGCGAAACAGCGAGGCGGGAATGGCGCCGCGGCACCCGCAGGCACACAGTCGACAAGCGGCAAGGCGATTACCCGCCGCAGCCGATGTCGGGAACCGCAAGAGGACTTCGGACCATGCGGCAGCATGGTGGTGGGATTCAAAAAGCACTTATCCCCGTTTCGGGCAAAACCTGATATTGCCGCCCCACTAAATTGTTTGTCAAGAAAGCTTTATCGCCGCTCTCACTTGGGATCGGGCGAAATCGGGAAAGCACTCGCTGCATCGATTGTCAATACAGCTTTATTTCCGCACCCTCTCGGGATCGGGCAAAAAAGCCTGCTATCATCACCCAGCCACAAGTGCGAACCAAAAAAAGCAGGGAAGCGCCATAGCTTCCCTGCTTTTTGGATCACATTGTTTTTATGCTTTGGTGTCGTCCGGTGTATCACCGTCCGCAGCGGCGCCCTTCTTCTTGCTGAAATAGACGCCCGCGCAGACGCCCGCGATCACCACGATGACCGCGATTACGATCCCGACGATCGCGCCGGTGGAAAGTCCGCCTTCCTCCGCTTCGGAAGCGGTGGAGCTGACCGCCGTGGAGGACACTTCCTCAGAGGAAACTTCCTCGGAGGAAACCTCTTCAGAGGACACCTCCGCTGCGGAGGAAACCTCCTCCGCCGCAGACGAAGCAGCCGGAGCCGCGCCGCCCTCGGGAGGCATCACCGTCTCGGTCGAGCCGTAGGTGGCAGTGTTCACATACTTCATGGTGAAGTAGCCGTCCTCATCAAATTCGTCCTTGGCGGGAGAATCCTTAGTACCCATCGAGAACTTATCACCGGTGATGGTGATGTCGTCCAGCCAGATGGTGCCGGTGAACGCTTCGTCCGCACGGTTGAACCGCAGATTGTGAATGAATGCGTCCTTCTTATCGTTGGCAGCAGCACCGCCTATCTGCAGGCACTCCAGAATGGTCTTGCCGTAAGAGTCGGTTTTATCCTTCTCCTGACCGACCGCATCGTTGATGCGGAAGGAGTACTTCTGCCACTCGGTGGTCAGATAGCAATGGAAATCATTCGGACGATAAAGCGTTTTCATGCTGTATATGACAGGGTCCATCTTGGTCGGCGCGGAAGCCTTTGCCCAGAAGGTGAGATAGATATCATGATCGCCCAGTCCGTTGAGCATATCATAATACATGTTACTCAGCAGGTAGTTTTCCTCAGGAACCACACGCCAGAAGTTCCAGGTCTTGCTGGGGTCCATGTCCGCTTTCAGGGATTTGGAGCTGCCGTTGGCGCCGGTGGTGGTATCGATGGTCAGCACCACGCCGTTTTCGGTGAGCGTGGCATCGCCGATCGTCTCGTTGGTGAGCGTTTCAAAATCGTTGATCAAAACGGTTTTCATATCCGCCGCAGAAGCGGGGACAGCCAGCATAGTGGCAACCGAAGCGGCGGCAACCAGCGCCGCGGTCAATGCTGCGCGAATTTTCATCAAAAATGCCCTCTTTCTTTGATTTTACCCGCCTGCGCGGGGACGGATCAAGTTACCGAAAAGCAGGGAAAGCTATGGCGCTTCCCTGCTTTTTGGATCACATTGTTTTTATGCTTTGGTGTCGTCCGGTGTATCACCGTCCGCAGCGGCGCCCTTCTTCTTGCTGAAATAGACGCCCGCGCAGACGCCCGCGATCACCACGATGACCGCGATCACAATCCCGACGATCGCGCCGGTGGAAAGTCCGCCTTCTTCCGCTTCGGAAGCGGTGGAGCTGACCGCCGTGGAGGACACTTCCTCAGAGGATACTTCCTCGGAGGACACTTCTTCGGAGGACACTTCCTCCGCTGCAGAGGAAACCTCCTCCGCCGCAGACGAAGCAGCCGGAGCCGCGCCGCCCTCGGGAGGCATGATCGTCTCGGTAGAACCGTAGGTAGCGGTATCCACCAGTCTCATCTGGAAATAGCCGTCCGGATCAAACGCGTCCTTCCCGGGGGAGTCCTTAGTACCCATCGAGAAGTTGTCACCGGTGATGGCAATATCGTCCAGCCAGATGGTGCCGGTGAAGTTCTTTCTGCCGTCCTTGCCCCGATCCTCACGGTCGAACCGCAAGCCGTGCATGAACGCGTCCTTCTTATCGTTTGCCGCGCTGCCGCCCGCCTGCAGGCACTCCAGAATGGTCTTGCCGTAGGACTCGGCTTTCTCCTTCTCCTGACCGACCGCATCGTTGATGCGATAGGAGTACTTCTGCCACTCGGTGGTCAGATATGCATGATAGCCGTTAGGTATATACAACGTCTTCATGATGTAAAGGAGCGGGTCGATCATGGTCGGCTCGGAAGCCTTTGCCCAGAAGGTGAGATAAATGTCATGATTGCCAAGCCCATTGAGCATATCATAATACATATTACTCAGCAAATAGTTCTCTTCCGGAATCACACGCCAGAACAAGCAGTTCTTGCTGGTGTCTACCTCTACCTTCAGAGACTTGGAGCCGTCATGTGCGCTGGTCGTCTCGTCCACGCTGAGGATAAAGCCGTTCTCGGCGGTAGCCGCGTCACCAACCGTTGCGGTGGTGAGCGTTTCAAAGTCGTTGATCAAAATGGTTTGCATATCCGCCGCCGAAGCGGGGACGGACAGCATGGTGGCAACCGAAGCGGCGGCAACCAGCGCCGCTGTCAATGCTGCACGAATTCTCATCAAAGATGCCCTCTTTCTTTCAGATGTCACCTGCCGGTTAAATCCCGCAGGTCGCCGGAATCCGGCGTATTCCTATGCTTTATCACATGCCCGCACTTTACCGAAAAGCAGGGAAGCTGAAACGCTTCCCTGCAAATCAGGTTAAGCAAAAGGCTTGCTTATGAACCGGAGGTTATCTGACCTTCCGCTTCTTGCTCAGCAGGATCGCGGTGCAGCCTGCCCCGATCATCAGGAGTGCTGCCAGTGCGATCTGCGAGCTGTCGCCGGTCTTAGGCGAGGTGGAGCTGCTGCCGGAACCGGAGCCGGAAGCCACCACATCGTCCACCGTGACGTTCACGCCGACGAATGCCGCCGCTTTCGCGTACTTATTGGCGATCAGGCTGTACTGCTTGGGAGTGGCTGCTCCGCCGAGGGACGCATACTCCGCGTCGATCTTCTTCATCGCAGCGTCATAAAGCGCAACCTGCTCGGCGTCCATGCCGGTGGTGTCCACAGTCGCCTGGGACTTCGCATTGGAAACCGCGGTGGTGTAAGAAGCGTTATCGGTGTAGAACCGCGCGTTATCAAAGGTCGCGCTACCGGAAGAAGGCAGGTTCTTGCCGTCACGGTCGGCGCCTTCGCCTTCGCAGAAGGCAATGCCCAGAACCAGAGCCTCACCTCTTGCCAGCTGCTTCTCGAGCTTGGTGAGATCCACAGCGGTACCGGAGCTCTGGAGGCTTGTATACGGAACCTTCATCACCGAGACGCCCGCCGGAACGGTGGTCTCATACTGATACACGCTGGACTGACCGTCGATGCTGAGCTTGAGGGTCGCTCTGCCCATATTAACCGTGCTGTCGATATTGATGGCAAAGCCGTCACCCGGCAGGATCGTACCGTCCTTGAACGCATTGTTCGGGCGGAACCGAATGGTCGGATAGAAGTAGGTCTTATTGAGCCACGACCAGTTGGAATCCGGTGTGGTCTTGCTCCAGCTGAGCTTGAGCGCGCCGTTTTCAATGGTGGAGTTCACATTGGAAACGGTGGTGAGCAGGGTCTTGGCGCCTGTGTCGGTCTCGAAATCGACCTTGCTGTTCGGCGCCTGCACGCCGCCGTAGATGTCCTTATCCTTGCCTTTGTTATAGAACCAGTCAAAATAGGCGGAATAGAGGGTATCGTTGGTGTAGTTGTTGAAGTTATCAAGGATCCACTTATCGCCCGCGATGCTGTAGATATCCTGGTCGATAAATGCCTGCAGCTCCTCGTTGTTGACCGCCGGTGCGGAGGAAGTTTCCTCAGAAGAAGTCTCGGAAGAGGTCTCCTCGGAAGAGGTCACAGAAGAGGTTTCCTCGGAAGAGGTCACATCGGAGGTTACCGGAGGCTCGTCACTGCCCTTGTAGGTCGGCAGATCGTGGGGAGGATAGGGCACATCGGTGTCCTCCAGCGTGATCGCCTTCTGCTCCGGCGCGATCTCAAAGCCGCTGTACTCAAAGCCGATCTCGTCCAGCCAGAACGCATGGCCCTGCATCTCAGAGGTCACCTGGAAGCGGATACGGGAGAGATAGGACTCATTGAGCCCCGCGCCCCATTCGCAGCCCTCCTTGCCGTTTTCCACATCGATGATCGCCTGCATGAAGTTCTGGTTGCGGCACTGCGGATACGCAGCTTCCTCACCGCCGAGCATCTCTTTGGCGTCCAGCTCATACTTCGCCCACTCGGTGGTCAGGTTGACCGCCTTCGAGAACGCAGTGTTCTTGACGTCCAGCGAGACATTCAGCTTGCTGCCGTCCACCTCGGACTTCGCCCAAAAGACGAGAGTGAGGCTCACATCGTTATACTTGCCTTCCTTGAGCTTCACGTCCAGATCGTCCAGATAGGTGTCCGGACTGAATGCGCCGGTCACGCCGCCCCAGCGGAAGAAGCCCTGTCCTGCGCCGGAATCATACGGGGTGATCTTCATCGACTGATAGCTGCCGGTGGTGCCGTCGGTCGGGCGGCAGGCAGAATCCTCAGTATCGATCTCATACTTTGCCTTACTGCCGTCCTTGGCATACTCCAGGTCGTTCTTGTCGCCGGCGGTATACGGTCCGAAATGTTCAAAACCGCCGTCGTTCGAAAACGCATCGTTCACAGTAGCATAGCTTTCATTGCTTTCGAGCAGGTCAAAGCCCTCTCCATCTAACCGCTGTGTCTCTGCTGCTGCGCCGTCCGGCTCCGCTTCCGCGGCGGACGCACCCACAAACAGTGACAGGGCGGAGGTGGACAGAATTGCTGCCGAAAGAAGAATGCTCAGTAGCTTTCTCTTCATCTTACAATCCTCCTAATTCTTTGCATAAGTGTACGAAAAGGGACATTTCCCTTCTTAACATTATTATACCGAAGCCGTTTGGGGAAGTCAACACTTTTTCATGGCTCGTGTTCCAAAAATGTAACTTTTTATTTGTGAAAATTGCACAAAAAATTCTTTGTCGTGCTTACGGTATCAGCCAATCCATCATGCGGGTGGCGAGGGAGAAGAACACCAGCACCGAGCAGGTATCGACAATGGTGGTGATGAGCGGCGACGCCATGATCGCGGGGTCCAGTCCGCACCTTTTTGCGGCGATCGGCAGCAGGCAGCCGAGCGATTTTGCCAGCATCACCACGATAATCAGGGTGACCGACAGCAGCACACACAGCGGTAAAAACGCCACCTCGGTCTGGTTACGGTACATCAGCCAGACCCGCAGGCTGTTGACCACCGCCAGCGAGACCCCGACCAGCAGGGCGACCCGCAATTCCTTCCAAAGCACCCGCAATGCGTTGCGCGGCTCGATCTCTTTGAGCGCCAGACCGCGGATCACCACGGTGGCAGACTGAGAACCGCAGTTGCCGCCGGTATCCATCAGCATCGGGATAAAGGCGACCAGCAGCGGCACGGCGGCAAACGCCGCCTCGTACCGAGTGATGATCGAACCGGTCAGGGTGGCAGAGAGCATCAAAAGCAGCAGCCAGAGGATTCGGCTTCGGGCGTGCTGCCAGACCGAGGTTTTCAGATAGCTTTCATCGCCTGCCGGCGTGATCGCCGCCATCTTCTCAAAGTCCTCGGTGTTCTCGTCCTGCAAAACGTCCACCGCGTCGTCCACCGTGATGATCCCGACCAGCCGGTTTTCGTTATCCACCACCGGCAGCGCCAGAAAGTCGTACTTCGCGAACTTCAGTGCGACGTCCTCTCTGTCCTCCAGCGTGGCGGCGGAAATGATATTGGTGTCCATGATCTCCCCGACCTGCTCGTCGTCCTTAGCGAAGAGCAGTGCGCGGATCGACACCACGCCGAGCAGGTGCCGGTTCTGGTCGATCACATAACAGCTGTAAACCGTTTCCTTATCCACGCCGACCGTCCGAATCCGATTGATCGCTTCGGCGGCGGTCATATTCTGTTTGAGGTCGACAAACTCGATGGTCATCATACTGCCCGCCGAGTCCTTCGGATAGTTTAAAATCTGGTTGACCGCCTTGCGGGTCTCGGCATCGGTATGGCGGAGAATACGCTTGACCACCACCGCAGGCATCTCCTCGATCAGATCAACGGTGTCGTCCACAAACAGCTCGTCGAGCATCTCCCGCAGCTCGGCGTCGGTGAAGCTGTGGATCAGATGCTCCTGATCGTCGCCGTCAAACTCGACAAACACCTCCGCTGCCAAATCCTTCGGCAGCAGCCGAAACGCCACCGGAAGCTGCTCCGGCGGAATCTCCCCCAGCAGCACCGCGATGTCGGCAGGCTCCAGCTCACACAGCAGCCCGCGCAGAGCACTCCACTCCTTACCGGTCAGCAGTGTCTCGATTTCCTTTGGCTCCAGCATGGATATCTTCCTTTCTCTTTTCTGGTTTTATGATATGCCTTCGTTCGGGTCCCGTATCCATGCTGTCACCTCCTTTTTTGGTATGCTTGGGGCTTCGTTTGGCGGCAAAACGCTTTGCCGCCCGACTATCTCTTATTTTATCACACTCCCGCGGGCAAAACAACGCCCAAAACCAAAAAAATCGGGGTGTTTTTTTACCATGCCGCCCGCCGGACGGGCTTCGGCAGACGTGAGGATTTGATTGGCTTTCTGGAAATCGCAGGCATACAGCAGACGCGAAGTTTTCACTTGCTCGGTGAAAAAAGCATTCTCACAGCAGACGCTCTTTCTTTGCGAAAGCAGAAAACTCGGTAACGACCCACAAGAGGGGAAAGTCTTTTTCAGAAAAAGATTTTCCCCTCTTGGCTCCCTTTAGAAAAACGTTCGGTTGCTGGTATCGCGGTGGTAATCGGAAGCGTGCCTGTATGTAACATGGCGCTAAATCGGAACAAGGCACACCGCAACACAATAGGTTTTCCACCAGTGTTCTTTTTTACCCTATGCAATAATCGGAAGCGCTGCGCCTTGCGCCGCAAGAATCCCTCCACCGCGCAAGCGCGGTCCCTGCTCTCTTGCGGTTATGAATCCCTCCACCGCGCAAAGCGCGGTCCCCCTCCCTTTCACAAGGGAGGTCTTGACAAGGACGGCAGAATTGCGAGAATACATAGAGAGCTGTCCTTCTCTCTTGCGGCTCCCGCCTCGCTGTTTCGCCCACTGGGCGCGCTTCGGCGGCAAAGCCCTTTGACAAGGGAGGTTTTGACAGGAACGGCATCATAGCGGTTTGAAATGGGTAAGTGAGAAAAATATAATTTTCCGTCGGCTTGTCAAATGAAATCTTTTTTCAGCATACTTTGCTAAAATATTTATCAAAGCATGTTTGGTCGTCAGTACCTCCCTTGTCAAAGGGAGGGGGACCATGCTGCCGCATGGTGGTGGGATTCAAAAAGCACTTACCCCATTTCGGGCGAAAACCGAATACTGCCGCCCACAAAAGAGGTTGTCAATACAGCTACATCACCACACCGCATTTGGCTTCGGGCAGATAAGCTTAATACTCACACTTGCTATAAGTGCGTACCAAAAAAGGCTCCGTGCGACAAAGCGCCCCATCTCCACTAAGCCACGAGTGCGAACCGAAAAAGTGCGAACTAAAAAACCGGAGCAGATGCTCCGGTTTTTTTCGTTGCTATGGTGCTTATACCAGCTCGATGATCGCCATCTCCGCCGCGTCGCCACGACGGGGTCCGATCTTGACGATACGGGTATATCCGCCGTTTTTGTCCGCGTACTTCGGCGCGATCTGATCGAACACCTTCTTCGCCACGCTCTCCTTGGTCACATAAGCGTATACCTGACGCTTGGCGTGCAGGGTGTTCTCCTTACCGGTCGTGATCATCTTCTCGGTCATTGCCCGAACCTCCTTGGCTCTGGCAACGGTCGTCTCGATCCTGCCGTTTTCGAGCAGGTAGGTCACCAGCCCGCGGAGCATCGCCCGTCTGCAATCGGAGGCTCTGCCCAGTTTTCTGCTGCCCGGCATCTTAACTCACTCCTTCTCGTTGATTATTCTCCGTCGTTGTTCAAATGGAAGCCCATGGACGCCAGCAGGTTGACCACCTCGTCCAGCGATTTTCTGCCGAGGTTGCGCACCTTCATCATGTCCTCCTCCGACTTGCTGATGAGGTCGCCCACCGTGTTGATGCCCGCGCGTTTCAGACAGTTGAAAGAGCGCACCGACAGCTCCAGATTGTCGATCGACATCTCCAAGAGCTTCTCCTTGCCGGTATCCGGCTTCTCCACCATGATGTCGCCGGTGTAAACGTCCTCGGACAGGTCTACAAAGAGGTTTAAGTGCTCGATCAGCACCTTTGCCGCCAGCGAGACCGCCTCCTTCGCCGAGATCGTACCGTCAGTCCAGACCTCCAGCGTCAGCTTGTCGTAGTCGGTGATCTGCCCCACACGGGTGTTATCCACCGTGAAATTCGCCTTCAGCACCGGCGTGTAGATACTGTCCACCGCGATGGTGCCGATGGTGGTCGGCAGCGCCTTTTTGTTGTCCTTCGCCTCGACATAGCCGCGGCCTCTGTCCAGCGTCAGCTCCATATACAGCCGTGCGTCCTGTCCCAGTGTCGCAATGTGCATACCGGGATCGAGAATCTCCACCTCGGCGTCGGTTCGGATATCGCCGGCGGTCAGCTCGCAGGGACCTTCCCCCTCCAGATAGACCGTCTTGGGCGCCTCGCCGTACATCTTGGCAAGCAGCCCCTTGATATTGAGGACGATCTCGGGAACGTCCTCCTTCACGCCGGGAATGGTGGAAAACTCATGCTGCACGCCGTCGATCTTGATCGAGGTCACAGCCACGCCGGGCAGGGAGGAAATCAGCACCCGCCGCAGACTGTTGCCGAGGGTGGTGCCATAGCCGCGCTCAAGAGGCTCAATCACAAATCTTCCGTAGCTGCCGTCGGATTTCATTTCTGCCGTCTCAATTTTTGGCCTTTCAATTTCGATCATAATTACCCTCCTGTGAAGATAGTCGCCAGCCCGTACATTCCGAATAAATGCAGCCGTCGGCAAAACCCGCGCTCCCGCAGGTTCTGCCTATGCAGCGTGTTATTTGGAGTACAGCTCGACGATGAGATGCTCCGGTACATCGAGGTCGATCTCATCACGGTTGGGCAGACGGGTGATCGTGGCGGTCAGCGCGTCGCCGTTTTTGTCCAGCCAAACGGGGACGGGACGGGCGCCGCAGGTCTCCACGACCGTTTTGATCTTCTCGCTGGAGCGGGACTTCTCGCTGACGGCGATCACATCGCCCGCTTTCACGAGGAACGAGGGAATATTTACCTTTTTACCGTTTACCGTATAATGTCCGTGCAGCACAAGCTGCCTTGCCTCCGCGCGGGAGGACGCGAAGCCGAGCCGGTAAACCACATTGTCCAGACGGGACTCCAAAACGCGCAGCAGATTTTCACCTGTTCTGCCCTCACGGCGCTCCGCCATGTCAAAGTATTTTCTGAACTGGCTCTCCAGCACACCGTAATACCGCTTTGCCTTCTGCTTTGCGCGGAGCTGGATCCCGTACTCCGACTCCTTTTTGCGACCCCGACCATGCTGACCGGGCGCATACTCACGCTTTACGATCGCGCACTTCTCGGAGTAGCACTTTTCTCCCTTCAAAAAGAGCTTTTGCCCTTCGCGGCGGCACTGTCTGCATACCGCACCGGTATATCTAGCCATCTGTGATACCTCCCAATTCGTTATACGCGTCTTCTTTTCGGCGGACGGCAGCCGTTGTGCGGGATCGGGGTCACGTCCCGAATCATGGTGACCTCCAGACCGGCGGACTGCAACGCACGAATCGCCGCTTCGCGTCCGGAGCCGGGGCCCTTGACAAAGACCTCGACCGTCTTTAGACCGTGCTCCATCGCGGCCTTTGCCGCCGTTTCAGCCGCAGTCTGCGCCGCAAAGGGAGTGGATTTCTTGGAACCGCGGAAGCCGAGGCCGCCCGCGCTTGCCCAGGAGATCGCATTGCCCTGCGTATCGGTGATGGTGACAATGGTATTGTTGAAGGTGGACTGGATATGAACGGCACCGCGTTCGATATTCTTCCGCTCGCGTCTTCTGCGAACCGTTGTCTTTTTCGGTTTTGCCATTTCTCGTATCCCTCCCGATTACTTTTTCTTGTTGGCTATGGTCTTTTTCGGACCTTTTCTGGTACGGGCATTGTTCTTTGTGTTCTGCCCTCTGACCGGCAGACCCTTTCTATGCCGCACGCCGCGATAGCAGCCGATCTCGATCAGCCGCTTGATGTTGAGCGAAGTGGTCCGGCGCAGATCGCCCTCCACCTCATAGTTCTTGTCGATATAATCGCGGAGCTTGGCGAGGTCGTCCTCGGTCAGGTCCTTGACCCGCGTGTCGGGATTCACGCCGGTTTTTGCCAAAATCTCGGCTGCGGAGGACCGCCCGATGCCCAGAATATAGGTCAAGCCGATCTCCACCCGCTTCTCTCTGGGCAGGTCTACGCCAGCAATTCTTGCCACTGCCATGGTTGATGCACCTCCATTTTTACGATTAGCCCTGTCTCTGCTTGTGCTTCTTGTTCTGGCAGATCACCATCACGCGGCCCTTCCGCTTGATGATCTTGCACTTCTCGCACATAGGCTTTACCGAAGGTCTGACTTTCATTTTGAAAACCCTCCTGTTTTAATATGCTTGCCTTATATCATGATCTCTCCGGCAGGAAGCAGCCGCTCCTCCCGCACCCGAAGGATCGCACGCCTATTTCGAGCGCCAGGTGATCCGTCCCTTGGTCAGGTCGTAGGGGGACATCTCCATCGTCACCCGATCGCCCGGCAGGATACGGATATAATTCATACGCAGCTTGCCCGAAATATGCGCCAGTACCTTGTGCCCGTTTTTGAGCTCTACCTGAAAGGTCGCGTTGGGGAGTTTTTCCACCACGACGCCTTCTACTTCGATCACATCTTCTTTTGACAAACCAAAATCCCTCCCTAATGCGCGGCAGCACCGTACTGGTATTGCCAGAGTGCAGCGCGAATCTTTCTGTCGGTCTCAAGCTCCGACAGGGATAATACGATACCTGTTTTGGCAAGATGCCGCGGATTTTTCCGCTTCGGCAGCCCGCGTTTGCGCCGCCTGCCGTCCGCGATATACACCGCGTCACCGTCCAGCGCCACGATCACGTGATACCTGCCCGCGTCATGTCCGGCGCGGGGGATCACCACCATTCCGACCTGAAGTTCCATGACCGCTACACCTTTGTTAAAATCTGCGGTCCGCTTGTCGTAATGGCGACCGTGTGCTCAAAATGGGCGGACAGACTGCCCGATTCCGTTTTGACCGTCCAGCCGTCCGGCAGTACACGAATCCCGCTGCCTTTGGCGTTGACCATCGGCTCGATGGCGATGGTCATGCCGGGCAGCAGACGGGGACCGTGTCCCGCTTTGCCGAAGTTCGGCACCTCTGGATCCTCGTGGAGCTCCTGCCCGACCCCGTGGCCGACATACTGCCGGACCACCGCAAAGCCGTGCGATTCCACATAGCCCTGTACTGCGGCGGAAATATCACCGATTCGATTACCCGGCTGCGCCGCCGCGATGCCGCGGTAGAGCGCCTCCTCGGTGACCGAAAGAAGCGCATCCGCTTCCTTCCCGACTTCGCCCACCCGATAGGTATAGGCGTTGTCTCCGTGATAGCCGCGATAATAGGCGCCTACATCTACGCTGACGATGTCGCCCTCGGCGATCACCCTCTTTTTAGAGGGAATCCCGTGGATCACCTCATCATTGATGGAAATGCATGCGCTTCCTTTGAATCCGCCGTAACCCAGAAACGAGGGCTTGGCTCCGCAGGATAGGATATACTCCCGTAAAATGGTATCTAATTCTTTGGTCGTCATACCGGCTGCAATCACCTCGCCCGCCCGCAGCAGCACCTCTGCCGAAATGCGGCAGGCGTCCGCCATACGGGCAAGCTCGGTTTTTGTTTTCAGCGCGATCATCTCAATTACGCCCTCAGTGCCTTGAGCACCAGCTCGGAGGTGTCGCTGACCTCCTCCTGACCCTCGACGATGACCAGCTTGCCGGTTTTTTCATAATAGTCCTTGAGCGGCTCGGTCTGCTCGTGATAAACAGCCAAACGCTCCCGCACGGTGTCGGGGTGATCGTCCTTCCGCTGTACGGTGTTCCCGCCGCACTTGTCGCAGACGCCCGCGACGGCGGAGGGCTTATACAGCATGTGGTAGGACGCGCCGCAGGATTCGCAGACCCGTCTGCCCGACAGCCGCTGCTCGATCTTCTCGTCCGGCACCTCGATGTCGATCACCCGATCGATCCGCACGCCCATGGCGTCAAGCGCCTGAGCCTGCGGGACGGTACGGGGAAAGCCGTCGAGAATAAAGCCGTTTTCACAGTCCGGCGCAGTCAGCCGTTCCTTGATGATGGCGATCACCACCTCATCGGGAACCAGCTTGCCGCCGTCCATATAGGATTTTGCCTTCAGCCCCAGCTCGGTGCCCTGTTTGAGCGCCTCACGCAGAATGTTTCCGGTGGAAAGGGCGGGGATCTGGAGATGATCGCAGATCACCTCTGCCTGTGTGCCTTTTCCGGCGCCCGGCGCCCCCAATAAGATCAGATTCATACTCTACTCTCCTTACTCCAGGAAGCCCTTGTGGTGCCGCATGGTCATCTGCGACTCCAGCGTCCGCATCGTCTCAAGCGCAACGCCCACGATAATCAGGATCGAGGTGCCGCCCAGCGAGATGTTCATGGAGGTCACCTGCGAGAAGATGATCGGGAAAATTGCGATGATGCCGAGGAAGATCGCGCCCACCAGCGTGATCCGGTGGATCACCCGCTGAATGAAATCGGCGGTCGGCTTGCCGGGACGGATACCCGGGATTGCGCCGTTGTTCTGGCGGATATTGTTGGCAATCTCGATCGGGTTGTACGAAATGGCAACATAGAAATAGTTGAATGCGATAATCAGGACAAAATACAAGATCGCATAGAACCAGCTGTTGTAGCTGAAGATTCTGGACAGATGATACCAGAAGCCGCTTTCGGCGCCGATGAAGGACGCGATGGTGCCCGGAATGGACATCAGCGAGCTTGCGAAGATGACCGGAAGCACGCCCGACATATTCACCTTGACCGGAATATGGCTCGACTGACCGCCGTACATCTTTCTGCCGACCACACGCTTTGCGTACTGCACCGGGATCCGGCGCTCCGCATTGGTCATGGCGATGATGAACACCACCATGGCAAGGAAAATCACCAGCACAATCGGCACCAGCACATAGTACCGCGTTTCACCGAGGTTCCACCAGCCGATCAGCTTATTCAGTGCCGCCGGTCCGCGGGAGATGATACCCGCAAACAGAATGATTGAAATGCCGTTGCCGATCCCCCGTTCGTTGATCCGCTCGCCCAGCCACATAATCAGCGCCGTACCGGCGGTGAAGGTGGCGACGATGACGATCATGGCGTAGACCGACTCAAAGCCGGAGGTGTAGACCACCGCGCCGTACCGCCGCACTAAGAAGTAGTAGGCGACCGCCTGCAAAAGTCCCAGCGCCACGGTGGTGTAACGGGTGATCTTCATGATCTTCTTCTGACCCTCTTCTCCCTCCTTGGACATTCTCTCCAGGGCGGGGATCGCCACGGTGAGCAGCTGAATGATGATCGACGAGTTGATGTACGGGGTGATCGACATCGCAAAGATGGTCGCGTCCTCGAAACCGCCGCCGGTCATGGTATTCAGATAGGACAGGAAATTGGTCGCGCCCTCGGTCATCTGACCGAGCACGGACGGATCCAGAAAGGGCACCGGAATATGGGAACCGATCCGGAACACGACGATGATCAGCAAGGTGTAGAGAATCTTTTTCCGCAGATCGGTCTGCTTCCACGCATTACGGAAAACATCGAACATCTCAGACCACCTCAGCCTTTCCGCCCGCCGCCTCGATCTTCTCCTTAGCGGACGCGGAGAACGCCTTTGCGTTCACCGTGAGCTTTTTCGTGATCTCACCCTTGCCCAGCACCTTGACGCCGTCATACGCCTTTTTGATGACGCCTGCGTCCAGCAGTGCCTTGGCGTCCACCACCGCGCCGTCCTCAAAGCGAGCCAGATCGCTCACATTGATCGCGGCATAGCGGGCGGCGAAGATGTTGTGGAAGCCCCGCTTCGGCAAGCGGCGCTGCAGCGGCATCTGGCCGCCTTCAAACCCCGGACGGACGCCGCCGCCCGAACGGGCGTTTTGTCCCTTATGACCCTTGCCCGCGGTCTTGCCGTTGCCGGAGCCGGCACCTCTGCCGACCCGCTTGACCGGACGGGTAGAGCCCGCTGCCGGAGATAACTCATGAAGTTTCATAGTCCTGCACCTCCTCACTTTACCTCAACGAGGTGGGAAATCTTAAAGATCTTGCCCTTGGTCGCCGGATTATCGGGCTGCACGGTGACGTCCCCGATTTTTTTCAGACCGAGCGCCTTGGCGGTAGCAATCTGATCCTTCTTGCAGCCAACCAGACTTTTTACGAGTTTGACTTCAATACTTGCCATCGTTGCTGCCTCCTTTATTTATAGATCTCTTTTACCGACTTACCGCGCAGTGCCGCCACATCTTCCGCCGTGCGGAGAGAAGAAAGCCCCTGCATGGTCGCGCGGACCACATTATACGGATTATTGGAGCGCAGCGCCTTGGTACGGATATCCTTGATGCCTGCCATCTCGACCACGGCACGCACCGGACCGCCGGCGATCACGCCGGTACCTTCGGGGGCGGGCTTTAACAGCACGCGTCCGGCGCCGTATGCGCCGATGATCTCATGCGGAATGGAAGTCCCTTTCAGGGAGACGCGCACCAGATTCTTCTTCGCGTCCTCGATCCCCTTCCGAATCGCGTCCGGCACCTCGCCCGACTTGCCGATCCCGAAGCCGACCAGACCGTTCCCGTCACCGACCACCATCAGCGCGGCGAATTTCATCACACGACCGCCCTTGACCGTTTTGGATACCCGATTGAGCGATACCAGCTTCTCTTGCAGCTCCATTGTAGATGCGTCAATTCTAGCCAATCTTCCTTACCCCTTTCCTCAGAATTTGAGTCCGCCCTCACGGGCGCCCTCTGCCAGCTCCTGCACGCGGCCGTGGTAGATATACCCGCCGCGGTCAAAGACCACCTCGGTGATCCCCTTTTCGACAGCGTTCTTTGCGATCAGCTGCCCGACCTTTCGAGCCGCTTCCTTATTGCTGCCGGTGGAGCCGTCAAATTCCTTACTCAGGGACGACGCCGCTGCCAGTGTGACCCCGTTTACATCGTCGATCACCTGTGCGTAGATGTGCTTTTCGGAACGGAACACGCACAGACGCGGGCAGGCGGGGGTGCCGGAGATCTTATTGCGGACGCGCTGATGGCGCTTTTGTCTCGCTTTGTTTTTATCCGGTTTTTTCACCATAATCTCTTTCCCTCCTTACCTTACTTCTTCGCGCCCTTGCCGGCCTTGCCTTCCTTGCGCTGGACATACTCGCCGACATAGCGGATTCCCTTGCCCTTATAAGGCTCCGGCGGACGTTTCTCCCGCACGTTCGCGGCGAACTGACCCACCTTCTGCTTATCGGGGCCCGAAATGATGATGCTGTTGGGATTCGGCACCTCGATCGAAATGCCGTCCACCTCGCTCATGACCACCTGATGGGAATAACCCAGGTTCATCACCAGATCCTTCCCCTGCTTGGCGGCACGATAACCGACGCCCTGAATCTCGAGCGCCTTCTGATACCCGTTGGTCACGCCCTCCACCATGTTCGCAATCAGCGTTCTGGTCAGGCCGTGGAGCGAGCGATGCTCCTTGTTTTCACTGGGACGGGAAACGGTGATCACACCGTCCGCCACCGCGACGATCATATCCTTGTGGAGATCCCGCGAAAGCTCCCCCTTGGGTCCCTTGACCGAAATGTGGCTGCCGTCGAGCTTGACCTCAACGCCGGCAGGAACCACGATTTCTTTTCTACCGATTCTGGACATATCGTGCTTCCTCCTTTACCACACAAACGCCAGGACTTCGCCGCCGACGCCCGCTGCACGGGCGGCTTTTCCTGTCATCACACCCTTGGGCGTGGAGAGAATGGCAATCCCCAGTCCCTTCATCACCTTCGGAATGTCCTCACAGCTCGTGTAGATCCGCAGACCCGGCTTCGACACCCGACGCAGGCCTGTGATCACAGGGCTTTTGTTCTCCGTATACTTCAGCGTGATCCGAATGACGCCCTGTTTGCCGTCCTCGATCACCCCGAATCCCTTCACATAGCCCTCGTCCACTAAGATCTGGGCCAGCGACTTCTTCAAATTAGAAGCGGGAATATCCACCGTCTCGTGCTTTGCGGCACTTGCATTTCTGATGCGGGTCAAAAAATCCGCGATCGTATCGGTGATTTGCATTCCTGTAACCTCCTTTGCTCGGTGTTTTTACCAGCTTGCTTTCTTCACGCCGGGGATCTGACCCTTATAAGCCAGCTCACGGAAGCAGATACGGCAGACGCCGTACTTCCGCAGATACGCGTGCGGTCTTCCGCAGATCTTGCAGCGATTGTAGCCACGGGTGGAAAACTTCGGCGTTCTGCGTTGCTTTGCAATCATAGATTTTTTAGCCATCTCTTTTTCCCCCTTATCCCGCGAAGGGCGCGCCGAGCCCGCTCAGGAGCTCTTTTGCCTCTTCGTCCGTCTTGGCGGTGGTGACAAAGCAGATGTCCATGCCCCGCACCGCGTCAATCTTATCATACTCGATCTCCGGAAAGATCAGCTGCTCTTTGAGTCCCATGTTGTAGTTGCCCCGTCCGTCAAAGGAGTTGGGGTTGATCCCGCGGAAGTCGCGGACACGGGGAAGCGCCACGTTAAACAGCCGATCCACAAACTCGTACATCTTATCCGCGCGGAGGGTGACCTTCGCGCCGATATTCATGCCCGCACGGAGCTTGAAGTTCGCAACCGATTTCCGCGCCTTGCAGATCACCGGCTTCTGACCGGTGATGGTCGCCAGATCGGAGACGATCGATTCGATCATCTTCTGGTTGTCCCTCGCCTCGCCGCAGCTGACGCTGACAATGACCTTCTCCAGCTTCGGGATCTGCATGACACTTTTATAGCTGAACTTTTTCATCATAGCCGGTGCAAGCTCACCGGTGTAATAGTCCTTAAGTCTTGCCATGTTCTTATCTCCTTACCTCAGAAAGTCGCGCCGCACTTCTTGCAAAGGCGGGTCTTTTTGCCGTCCTTCCCGACGCTGTGCGCCAAACGGGTCGGCTTTTTGCACTTCGGGCAGACAAGCATCACCTTGCTGGCGTAAAGCGGAGCCTCCGCCTTCACGATGCCGCCCGTTTCGCCCATTCTCCGCGGCTTTAAGTGCTTGGTGGCGATATTCCGGTTCTCTACGATGACCTTCCCCTCGGACGGGCTGACCTCCAGCACCTTGCCGGTCTTGCCCTTATCCTTCCCGCTCAGGATCACAACCGTGTCGTTCTGCTTTACATGCACCTTTTTCATCTTGTAAAGCCCTCCTTACAGCACTTCCGGCGCAAGAGACAGGATCTTCATATAATCCCGTTCGCGAAGCTCTCTTGCCACCGGCCCGAAGATACGGGTCCCTCTGGGGTTTTTGTCGTCTCTGATGATGACCGCCGCGTTCTCGTCAAAGCGGATATAGGTGCCGTCCTCACGGCGCAGTCCCTTTGCGGAACGAACGATCACTGCCTTTACAACGTCGCCTTTCTTGACCACGCCGCCGGGTGTCGCTTTCTTGACCGAAGCGACCACCACGTCGCCGATGTTGGCATATCTCCTGCGGGTACCGCCCAGCACCCGAATACACATCAGCTCTTTCGCGCCGGTATTGTCGGCGACCTTGAGGTAAGTTTGCATCTGTATCACAGTGCGTTCCTCCTTTCGGTCTTACAGCTTAGTTTGCCTTCTCAATGATCTGCACCACTCTCCAGTTTTTGTCCTTGGAGAGCGGTCTGGTCTCCATGATCGAAACGCGGTCGCCTATCTTGCAGGCGTTCTCCTCATCGTGCGCTTTGAGCTTGATGGTACGTTTCACGATCTTGTTATAAAGGGGGTGCTTGACATTGTCCTCGATGGCGACGACCACGGTTTTGTCCATTTTGTCGCTGACGACTCTGCCGACCCGTGTTTTTCTCAGATTTCTGTTCACAGCCTGTCGCCTCCCTTACTGTACGCTTTCCCTGGTTTCCTTTTCGAGCAAGATGGTCTTGACACGGGCGATATCCCGCTTGACCGCCTTGATCCGCATCGGATTGTCCAGCTGGTTGACGGCGTGCTGAAAGCGGAGGTTGAAAAGCTCGGCTTTCAGATCGCTGAGCTTCTGATTCAGCTCTGCCACGGTCAGATCACGAACTTCTGCTGGTTTCATGACGCTACCTCGCTTTCTTCCTTCTTCACAAACTTGCATTTGATCGGCAGCTTGTGCATCGCCAGGCGGAGCGCCTCACGGGCGGTATCCTCACTGACCCCTGCGATCTCGAACATCACCCGACCCGGCTTGACCACCGCCACCCAGTATTCGGGCGAGCCTTTACCGGAACCCATGCGGGTCTCGGCGGGCTTCTCGGTCACCGGCTTATCGGGGAAGATTTTGATCCAAACCTGTCCGCCACGCTTGATATAACGGGTCATGGCGATACGGGCTGCCTCGATCTGATTGGAGGTGATCCATGCCGGCTCCAGTGCCTGAAGCCCGTAATCACCGTAGGTCACCGTGTTGCCGCGGGTCGCCTTTCCCTTGAGGCGGCCTCTGTGGACGCGGCGGTATTTTACTCTTTTCGGCAGCAGCATTACTTCGCGCCTCCTTCCCTATCCTTGCGGGGGCGTCTGCGCTCGCGGCGCTCTCTCTGCTCACGCGCCGGACGGGCGGTGATGGCGCCTTTGAGCACCTCACCCTTATAGATCCACACCTTGACGCCGATCTTACCGTAGGTGGTACCCGCTTCGGCAAAGCCGTAGTCGATGTCGGCACGGAGGGTCTGCAGGGGAATGGTGCCCTCATGATAGCTTTCGTTTCTCGCGATCTCGGCGCCGCCCAGACGACCGGAGCATTTGATCTTGATTCCCTTTGCTCCCAGCTTCATGGTACGGCCGATCGCCTGCTTCATGGCGCGGCGGAACGAGATCCGGCGCTCTAACTGCGCGGCGATGTTCTCCGCCACCAGCTGTGCGTCCAGATCGGGCTGGCGCACCTCCATGATATTGATGATAACCGGACGGCCCAGCATTTTCTCGAGCTTCGCCCGCAGCTTATCGATCTCGGCGCCGCCGCGACCGATCACAATGCCCGGCTTCGCACAGTGAATGTGAATCCGAATCCTCGTCGCGTCACGCTCGATCTCGATCTTGGGTACTCCGGCGGCATAGAGGGTCTTTTTGAGATACACCCGAATCTTGTGATCCTCCACCAGCGTATCTCCAAACACCTTATCTCCGGCAAACCAGCGGGAGTCCCAATCCTTGATAACGCCGACCCGCAGGCCGTGCGGATTTACTTTCTGTCCCATAGTCTCCCTCCTCCGCCTATTCTTTCTCTTTCAGCACGATGGTCATGTGCGAGGTTCTTTTCAGCACACGGTACGCCCGTCCCTGTGCGCGGGGACGAATCCGCTTCATGGTCGGGCCCGGGGTGACAAAGCACTCCGCCACATAAAGGCTGTCCCGATTCATGCCGTGATTGTTCTCCGCATTGGCAGCCGCCGATTTCAGCAGCTTTTCCAAAGGCTCACAAGCAGCCTTCGGAGTGCTTTTGAGAATAGCCATCGCCACATCGACCGGTTGGTTCCGAATCAGATCGAACACGATCTGCACCTTACGCGGAGCGATCCGCGCATTTCTCAGATGCGCTTTTGCTTCCATCTAAAAATCCTCCTTCCGGCTTACTTGCCGTTGTTTGATGTCTTGGAGCCGGCATGACCCCGATAGGTTCTGGTCGGCGCGAACTCGCCCAGCTTATGGCCGACCATATCCTCGGTCACATAGACAGGGATATGCTTCCTGCCGTCGTGTACCGCGAAGGTGTGTCCCACAAAATCGGGGAAGATGGTGGAGGAACGGCTCCAGGTCTTGAGGACCCGCTTCTCACCGGCTTCGTTCATCGCGATCACTCTTTTCATCAGAGCCTCCTGTACATACGGCCCTTTCTTTACGCTTCTGCCCATGAGTATTCCTCCTTCCTTACTTCGCGTTTCTCCGCTTCACGATATACTGATCGGAGCGGTTGTGTTTCTTTCTGGTCTTGTAGCCCAGCGTCGGCTTGCCCCACGGGGAAACCGGACCGGAGCGGCCGATCGGGCTCTTGCCCTCGCCGCCGCCGTGCGGGTGGTCACAGGGGTTCATGACCGAGCCGCGGACGGTCGGGCGAATGCCCATATGCCGCTTTCTGCCCGCCTTGCCGAGGCTGACGTTCTCATGGTCGATGTTCCCGACCTGCCCGATGGTCGCCATACAGCCGGCAGGCACGTTCCGCAGCTCACCGGAGGGGAGCCGCAGCAGGGCAAAGCCGTTTTCCTTTGCCATCAGCTGTGCGCTGTTTCCCGCCGAGCGAACCAGCTGTGCGCCCTTGCCGGGGTAAAGCTCCACATTGTGGATCACGGTACCAAGGGGGATATTCGCCATCGGCAGCGCGTTGCCCGGTTTGATGTCGGCGTCAACGCCGGAGCGCACCTTATCGCCGATCGACAGCCCGAGCGGTGCGAGAATGTATCTCTTCTCGCCGTCCTCATACTCCACCAGCGCGATATGCGCCGAGCGGTTGGGATCGTATTCGAGGGTCAGAACGGTCGCGTTCATCCCCACCTTATCCCGTTTGAAATCAATGATGCGGTATTTCCTTCTCTCGCCGCCGCCGTGATGACGGACGGTAATCCTGCCGTAGCTGTTTCGCCCCGCATGCTTCTTCAGCGGCGCCAGCAGGCTCTTTTCCGGCTTCACCTTGGACAGCACCGAATAATCGGTCACCGTCATCTGGCGTCTTGCCGGAGTGGTCGGCTTGTATTTTTTGATCGCCATTCGATCTCATCTCCTTATCTTCGGTTTCGCGGGACAATCAGTCCCATACATCACCTTACGGTCTTGGGGGCTTTTTACAGCATGCTGTCGAAGAACTCAATGGTCTTGGAGCCCTCGGTGAGGGTGACCACCGCCTTCTTCCATGCCGCCGTGTAGCCGGAGGTGCGGCCCTGCCGCTTCTCCCTGCCCCGCACATTCATGGTGTTGACCTTTGCAACCTGCACGCCGAACAGCGCTTCGCAAGCCTGCTTGATCTCGATCTTATTCGCGTCGGTCGCCACCTTGAAGGTGTACTTTCTGTTCGCAACCCCGTTCAGCGAACGCTCGCTGATGATCGGGCGAAGGATAATATCCTGCGGAGCTTTCATTACGCATATACCTCCCCGATTTTCTCGGCGGCGTTCTTCACCATGATGAGACTGTCATGGTTCAAAATGTCGTAGACATTCAGGGTGTTCACCTGGGTGGTGGTCACACCCGTAAGATTTGCCGCGCTCTTGATGACGGTTTTATCCACGGTGTCCAGCACGATCAGCGCCTTTTTCCCTGCGCCGATTGCCGAAAGCATCGCGGCGACCGCCTTGGTTTTGTAGTCGTCGAGCTTGATCGCGTCCAGCACGATCACATTCTCCTCGATGACCTTGGTGGAGAGAGCCGACTTGAGCGCCAGTCTCTTTACCTTTTTATTCAGCGTATAGCTGTAATCGCGGGGCTTGGGTCCGAGCGCCACGCCGCCGTGCCGCCACTGGGGCGCGCGGGTGGAGCCCTGTCTTGCGTGACCGGTGCCCTTCTGCCGCCACGGCTTTTTGCCGCCGCCCGAAACCTCGGTGCGGGTCAGGGTGGACTGGGTGCCCTGCCGTCTATTGGCAAGGTAGTTCACCACAGCGTCATGCATGACCGCCTCGTTCGGAGTGATACCGAATACCGCGTCGTTGAGGTCGATGGAAGAAACCTCTTTCCCATTCATGTCTACTACTTTTACCTGTGGCATTTCGATTCCTCCCTTCCTTAGCCTTTCTTCACGCTGCTGACGACCGTCACAATGCTGTTGCGGGGACCGGGAACGGCGCCCTTGACGGCGATCAGGCTGTTTTCCGCGTCGATCTTCGCCACGGTGAGATTCTGGATCGTCACTCTGGCGTTGCCCATCTGACCGGGCATCTTCTTTCCTTTGAAAATACGGGACGGATCGGAGCAGGCGCCCATCGAACCGGCGTGCCGGTGTACCGGACCGGTACCGTGGGTCTCTTTCAGCCGTGCGCCGCCGTATCGCTTGATGGTGCCGGCAAAGCCCTTACCCTTGCTCACGCCGGTGACGTCCACGATGTCACCCTCGGCAAAGATGTCCGCCTTCACCAGATCGCCCACCGAAAGCGCGCTGCAATCCTCCAGCCTGAACTCCCGCAGCACCTTTTTCAGCGCCACGTCCGCCTTGCCGAAGTGACCCTTCAGCGGCTTGTTCACGCGGTTCGCGGCGACCTCGCCGTAGCCGAGCTGAACGGCTTCGTAACCGTCGTTCTCCACTGTTTTCTTCTGGACGACCACATTGGGCGCTGCCTCAATGACCGTGACCGGAATCACCCGTCCGTTCTCGTCGAAGATCTGGGTCATGCCGATCTTCTTTCCGATGATACCTTTTTTCATCGACTTACCTCCTTTGGCTATTGGTTGACCGATTCGGGCCAACATGACCTTTGCGGGAAAGCCTAAAGCGGCTCCCCCAAAGCGATCAGCGTTCTTACAGCTTGATCTCCAGCTCCACGCCGGCGGGAAGCTCCAGCCCCTGAAGCGCCTCCACCGTCTTATTGGACGGACGGAGCACGTCGATCAGCCGCTTGTGCGTCCGCATCTCAAACTGCTCTCTGCTGTCCTTGTCCTTGTGTACCGCACGCAGAATGGTGACGATCTCCTTCTCGGTGGGCAGGGGGATCGGTCCCGATACCCGCGCGCCGGTCCGCTTCGCCGTCTCGACGATCTTGGTCGCCGCCGCGTCCACCAGAGTGTGATCGTAGCTCTTGAGCCTGATCCTGATTTTTTCCTTGACTGCCATGATTCATCTCCTCCTTTTGACTGACTGTGGGGGACAAACATTGATTTTACCTGCACACGGCTCCGTGTGTTTCACGGCTTACGCATAAGAAAGCCGAAAAAACCGCATCGTTTTTTCGGACACATCTCTTCGCGCCGCACCTTATGCCGCTGCCATAGTCCAAACCCTGCGGGAAACCCGCCGGTTTTCGGAGTACCGTCGGCATGGTTTGCGTATCTGCGCGCAGTATAACTGTCGCCCGGTTTCAAATCGGACATACTCCACGGAAATTCCCCCTGCCTTTGGCAGGGCAACCTCCCGCTTCATCGCATATCTTTTGCAGTCGTACCTATGATTGTACCAGATAGCCGCCCGATTGGCAAGTTTTGCGGCGTAAAACTTTTTAGAACATTTCAGCGCATTTTTATGCAATTTCCACAAAAGCCCTCCGCCGCACGGTCAGCCGCGGTAGTCGGCTGCCATTTTATAAAAGCCCTCGGCAGTCGTTTCCAGCACGATCCCGTGCGAGCGCAGCCGCGAGGTATCCATCGCAAGGCTTGTCCCCGTTTCCTCGTCGGGCAGGATCAGCCGCTTTGCCCGCTCCGATAAGCCGAGCGCCTCCATACACGCCAGCGCGGTTTGATAGAGACTAAGCTCATTTTCGCTCCCGAAATTGTAGACGCCGCCCGGCAGGGTGAGTGTCTTTTCGATCTGCTGTGCCATCGAACGGAGATAGGTGATCCCCCGAAAGACGCGGGTCGAAAAGCGGCGCGGCGTATCCTTTGCCGCCGCGGAAAAAAGCTGAAGCGGGAAGCCGAAATTGGAGTGCCCGCGATAGACCGGCAGATCATACAGCCAGGTGAGCCGAAGCGACACCGCGTCGGGACACGCCGATGCGACCCGCTGCTCCCCCTCGAGCTTATGCCGCCCGTAGGTGTTGACCGGCGAAAGCGGCTCGTCCTCCCGATGGGCGCGCACCTTTGGCGCACCGTTATAGACCTGATCCGAGCTGCAGCAGATCAGCTTGCAGCCAAACCGCGCCGAAAGCTCCGCCATGATCTCGGGCAGGCGGACGTTGGCGAGAAAGGACGCGGCGGGATCGCGCTCTGCCGCCCCCATGTCCGAGATCGCCGCCGTGTGGATCACCGCGTCGGGCTGTATCTCCTCAAACCGGCGTGCCAGCGCGTCATACCGCGCGCCCGAAAGCTCGCCGCACAGCATCTCCGAGCCGATTGGAAAAACGCTGTGTCCGTTTTCCAGCAGTTTGCTGTACACTCTGGTGCCGACAAATCCCCGTGCACCGGTCAATATGATCTTCATGCCGCTTCCTCCCGATGAGATATATTCTCCTTATTATAACGGCTCCGGCGGCGTTTTGCAAGCCGGTGGTCGGCTTGCAAAATAAGGCGGCAGATGGTATAATCGGCTTGAAAAGCAAAGGGAGGGGAACCGATGCGTATTTTACTTGCCGAGGACGAGCGTGATCTCAACCGGATCATCGTGCAAAAGCTGACCTTGGACGGGTACAGCGTGGACAGCTGCTTTGACGGGGAGGAAGCACTGGCGATTTTGTCCTATACCGATTATGACGCGATCATTCTGGACATCATGATGCCAAAGGCGGACGGCTTTGCCGTGCTCAAACGGCTGCGGGACGCCGGAAAGACCACGCCCGTTCTTTTTCTCACGGCGCGGGACGCCGTTGCGGATCGGGTGAAAGGGCTGGACGGCGGCGCAAACGATTATCTCATCAAGCCCTTTTCCTTTGACGAGCTGTCCGCCCGTCTGCGGGGCGATGACGAGGGTCTCGTTCGGGCGGGTGAGCAACCTCCTTTGCGTGGCGGACCTCACGATGGACTGCGCGTCCCATACCGTCAAGCGCGGGGAGCGGGAGATCCACCTTTCCGCCAAGGAGTACGCGCTTTTGGAGTACCTGATGAACAATCGGGGGATCGTGCTTTCGAGAGAGACGATCGAGGATCACATCTGGAATTTCGACTACGAGGGCGGCACCAATGTGGTGGACGTATATATCAGCTATCTGCGGAAAAAGATCGACAGCGGCGAAGCGGTCAAGCTGATCCACACGGTACGCGGCGGAGGGTATGTCCTGCGGGAGGGAACACCGTCATGAGGGGGCTGTCGCTTCGCGCTAAAATCACCCTCTGGTTCACCGCCGCGCTGCTGCTGGTGGTCTGCATCACCTATATCACGGTGCTGTCCGTCGGGGATCAGCTGCTCCGAAAAACGGTGCGGGACAACCTGATCGAAACGGTGGAGGGCAATTTCAGCGAAATACGGTATCACGACAGCCTGAACGGCTTGGAGGGAAGCGACACCAGCCGCTTTCTCCGGCTGGGTGTGGGCTTTCTGGAGATTGACGACGATTTTCTCAATGCCGTAAACGAGGTGTATACCGCGCTGTACGGCTCGGACGCCGCTTTGCTCTACGGCGAAAACCCGATCTCCGCCGAGACCGCCGTTCTGCCGTTTCGGGACTCGCAGATACAGCACCTCAAGGTCGGCGGCACGACCTACTATATCTTTGACCGAAAGCTCGCCTCCAAGGGACTGGACGGGCTATGGCTGCGCGGGGTGGTATCCCACAGTCAGGGGGCGACACAGATCAACACCGTCATGCGGGTCTCCCTGTTCGCCCTGCCGGTGATTGTGCTGATCGCCTGTATCGGCGGGTATTTCATGGTGCGGCGAATGCTGCTGCCGATCCGAAGGATCGCCCAAACCGCCCGCCGGATCGGAACCGAAAACGACTTGAAGGCACGGATCGACCTGGGCGACGGCAGGGACGAGCTGCACCAGCTTGCCGACACCTTCAACGATATGTTCGGCAGGCTGGATCAGGCGTTCGAGGCCCAGCGTCGGTTTGTGTCGGACGCCTCGCATGAGCTGCGTACGCCCGTATCGGTCATCACGGCGCAGTGTGAGCTTTCGCTGGAGCAGCCGCGCGATCCGAAAGCGGACGAAGAAGCATTTCGGGTGATCCGGCGGCAGAGCGGAAAGCTGTCCCGCCTGATCGGGGATATGCTGGACTTCACCCGACTGGAGGCGGGTACGGAGAAGTACCCCTTAGAGCCGCTCGATCTGACCGAGCTTGTCCAAAGCGTCTGCGCCGACCTCGCCCGGATCGGGGAAAAGGGGATCACGCTGCGCTGCGAGGCAAAGCAGGGGATCATGATGACCGGCAATCGGGTGCTGCTCTCCCGACTGCTGACCAACCTGATCGCCAACGCCTACCGGTACGGAAAGGAAAACGGGCATATTCTGGTACGCCTTGCACGGGAGGACGACCGCATTCGGCTGTCGGTCACCGATGACGGGATCGGCATTGCCAAAAAGGAGCAGGAAAAAATCTTCGGGCGGTTCTATCAGTCCGACCCCTCCCGCTCCGGCGGCGGGACCGGACTGGGCTTATCCATGGCGGCGGAGATCGCCCGTTTTCACGGCGGCACCCTGACCGTTTCCTCGAAGCCGGATCAGGGCAGCACATTTTCCGCTTTTTTCTAATGTTTTTCTCATCTTTCTCCTGTAAGATAAGAGTATCCACAAAAAGGAGGTATCCATATGAATAAGCTTAAACATCTGTTTGCCACACCGAAAAAGGCGGTTTTGTCGGTCTGCTGCTTCGTGGCGGTGCTGGCGCTGCTCGCCGCCTGCGCGACCCTTGCCGTGGGTGCGATTGCACAGAACACCTCGATCGGGGAGGAAAACGCAAGGAATTTTGCCTTTGCCGACGCGGGGGTCGATCCGCTCTCCGCCACGCAGGTGCAATCGGAGTTCGGCTTTGAGCAGGGACAGTTTGTCTACGAGATCGAGTTTGTCGCGGACGGCGCCGAATACGATTACTGGATCAAGGCGTCGGACGGCTCGGTGGTCAAAAAAGAGGTGGAGATCATCGGCGCAGACGGTACGGGCGCCAAAGCGTCCGCCACCATCACGGCGGACGCCGCCAAGGAGACCGCCCTTGCCGACGCGGGGGTCGCAGCTGCCGATGCGACCTTCACCGAGGAAAAGCTGACCCTGGACGACGGGGTATCGGTCTACGAATTTACCTTCCGCACCGCGGACGCCGAGTACGAATATGAGATAGACGCCAATACCGGTACGGTTCGCACAAAAAATCGGGAGCCGCTGACGGTCACGCCCCCTGCCGCGACCGGCGATCAAAGCCCGCAGCCGTCGGGCGGCGGACAGGTCACACCCGAAAGCGAGATCGGCTTGGAGCAGGCAAAGGTCGTCGCCCTTGCCGATGCGGGGGTCGCGGCTGCCGACGCCGCCTTCACCAAAACCGCGCGGGATTACGACGACGGCATTTTGGTATACGATATCGAGTTTTACACCGCTGCAGAAGAATATGATTATGAGATCAACGCCGCCGACGGCAGCATTCGCAGCAAAGAGATCGAGCCGCGCAAGACCTCCGGCAACACGGGCAACGCCGATTCGTATATCAGCGTCAATCAGGCGCAGTCCATCGCGGTCGGTCACGCGGGGCTATCGCGCGACGAGGTGAGCTTCTCCAAGGCGAAGCTGGAGCATGACGACGGTCTTACCGTCTATGAGATCGAGTTTTCCAAAAACGGGGTCGAGTACGAATATACCGTCGACGCCGTGACCGGCAATGTCCTCTCGTACGATTCCGAGCAGGACGATTGACCGCAACCCGAACAAAAAAGGAGAGAGGAAACTTCCTCTCTCCTTTTACTTTTTGAAGATACGCGAAAAGAATCCTTCTTGAGGCGGAAGATGCTGCACGTCATTCAGATCTTTCATAAGCTCCATGCAGTTCTGATACCGATCCTCGCGCCTATTCTCCATACACTTATTGACGATGTATTCCATTCCGACAGAAACGGCGGGATTTGCCTGTCGGATCGGCGGAGTTTCATACGGCGGTTCGCCGGGCGCAATTCCGGTAAGCATATGATAAAGTGTCATGCCAAGACCGTAAATATCCGCACGGGGATCGATCGCACCTTGTCCTCCGTACTGCTCCGGTGCTGCATAGCCTTTCGTCCCGATATAATCCGGATCGTTGTTTGCTCCCGGACGATAGAGCATGGCAATTCCAAAATCGATCAGTTTGATTTCACCGGATTTGGTGAGCATGACATTTGCCGGTTTCATATCCCGATAAATGTAAGGAGGATTGAATGTATGGATATAGTTCAAAACGGCAGCAAGACGGCGTGCGATATCCGTTGCAGACGGCTCGCCGAACACACCGTCCGTTTTCAGCTTTTGAGCAAGCGTCACGCCTTCTATATATTCCCGAATGACAAACAAATGCTGTCCCTCTTCGACAAGATCAAAGACCTTCGGAATAGCAGGATGATCAAACTGCATCATCAAATGAGCTTCCTGCATGACTGATGTTCGCATCATTCCGTTCCCGGTGTCTTTCCGATGGACGATCACGGTGACGAGCCGATTGCCCTGCGCTGTATCTTCGGCAAGATAGGCCTCGGAGGTCCCGCCTCGACCGAGCAGAGATTTTATTAGGTATCTATCCCGGATCGTCTTGCCTTGCCATTCGCCCGATTCCCTTTGCGTTTCCTCTGTCTTTTTATCCTCCGCCACCTTTTGGAGCAAAAGCGGCAACAACAATTCCTTCATCATTTTTTGCTCAATGATGAATGCACTGCCTCCAAAGGGATTGACTACTGCATCATGCCCCATGGCGATCAATTTGGGAAGATAGTCCTGTGGGTACATCCGCATGGAGGAAGCGGACGGTCCTTTGTTCAATTCTTCGGTCGATGTGAAAAGCGGAACAAATTCCCTATCCTTGACCGTAAGCGTAAGAATTTTGCTTCGAACGTCCTGCTGCGGCCGGATTACATCGCCCGGTTTTAGCTTTGTCGGATCCAAGTTCCCGAACATAGCGCCTAAATCCATTGCAACAGGAAAATACAAAGGCGTATCGATCAAAGCCGAAACAATCAGCTTAAAAATCATTTCGTCCTTCGCTCCTGTGTCATGAAACGCTTTCAGCGCACCTTCCAAAATCGAAATCGATTTCTCCTCCGGATTCGCCTGACCGCTCTCGTGGAACATATGGGTCTTGAAGAAAACAAACTTCTCCCTGTGGGCAAAATCTATGATGTCGTCAGGATGCAATACATATTTTTTATTGGGATCCAGCTTCGTTTTATTCAGCCAGGTTCCGTTCGTAGACCCGCAATCACGCAAAAGCCAATATGTATCTTTTAAAGTAAATTCGGCATGGATTCTGGAAACAAAATGTTCTGACAGCCCCAAATCGCATGTGCTGTCTTTACCGGCAAGAATTTTCGATTTTTTTATGATAATATTTTTTTGCGCCGACTCATCAAACAACCGGAGTCCCATATCCTCACTGTATAACATTATCGTACAGTTTGGATCAAGATCAACAATGTCAGAATCAGGTTTAGACTGTGCATCAAAAAAGTCTTTTTTTATACAATCCAAAAAGCTGTTCATCAGTGCAAAACCACGCCCTTTAATTTCACCCACCTTTTCAATGTCTTGACGCACCTTGTTTCGAAAAACATCTGATAAAGCAGCCTCATCCTTTTTCAGCATACAATAGTAGTATCCATCGCCTGTATCGCTCAATATAATTCCAATGATTCTCGCATCATGCACGTCATTTTGAATCGGCATAAAACACAGTGCAGCCCTGTTTCCGTTTGGAAGTTCAAAAATGTCTGCGTTCATTTCTGCTGTGCAAGCGTCATTTTTTTCTTCACTCGCAACGGCGAGCGGTAAATTGACAACGGTTGGATTTTCACAAAACAAATGATAAGCGTCAATAAACCATTTCTGTAATATACCGGCATTTCCCGATCGAACAATTTCTGTCAGCTCCTCACGCTGCTGTCGGGCAATATCAAAAACCGCACCGGAAGCAAAAACCTCTGAAGGCATCGCATTTGACGCATACGCGCCGCAATGAGGGCATCGGATATATCGATCCCGGTCAAAGAAATGTCCATTCGGGCACTTTGTAATATCCATCCTATTTCTCCTTTTTGAGTGAATGACAGTCATGCAGTCCATTCTTTCATTTTCAAATGGTAAAAGGTTGCTATGCCGTTTCAGTCCGCATTTTCGACAGACCATTCTGGAACCGCCAGTGTATTCCTCAGCGGTAATAAAATCGTGTTTTCCCTCGCAGTCGAGGAAAGCTGCGCCCTTGCTGTCGCACATCCCACGCAGCACCAGCGTTGCAAGCGTATTCATACCAGTCGCCGTAGGATGTGTTCCGTCCACCGCATCGTATGGGACATGGTTATTGTACAGCTCAATCAGCTTGTAACCGGCCGACTCTACCTTTTTGCGAATCACCTCATTAAACCGTTCAATATGTGTTCCCGCATAAGAATGCGGAAAAGAGAGTGACGGATTCGAGGACATATAGGTTTCATTCAGGGTGCAGCAGAAGACCTCGGCGTTCGGATAGTTTCGTTTGATTTTATGCAGCATAAGCTCGTATGCAACCGAAAAAATAGAAACATCCTCGCACGGATAACGTTCCTGCATCAATCCTGTTTTCTCGTCTTGATAGTATTCCCGCTGGATACCGCCATCATCGGCCCGCACACCGTATGCCCAGTCGTTCGTTCCGAGATAAATAAGAATCACATCCGGCATAACCTCGCCGATATGAAGTCCACCGGTTCGTTCATCGCTGCATCCGGAAGGAAAAAGAGCGGTCTGATTCGGAAGCTTTGAAACGCGGCTTCCCGACCAAGAGTTATTAACCAGCAACTCGCCTCCGAGGTAATCGATCACCTTACCCCACCATGTATCTCGCATCTCACGGACGCCTGTTCTGTCACAGGTATCTCCCGTATAGAACAGATGATATCCTTTGGGGTTATACCCGTCCAGCGTGCTGATGGAATCACCGAGAATGGAAAACTGCTTTCCGAAGTATGGATTGTTTTCTTTCCATTTCAGATACGGATTAAACTGTTCGCCGCCCTTCAGCACACGACCGGAAGGGAGTGTAATTGTCCCCGATGCTTGAGACAATGCTCCATGATCGCTGAACCGAAGTTTATTTACCTCTGCGGAAAGGACACAAAATTCCCGTTCAAATGCCATGATATTCGGGCATGGTGTAAATGGGTCGCTGCCTACTGTGCTTTTGATGGCAAACACGATTCGGTCGAACTGTTCCTTATATTTATTCTCCGTAATTACCTCATGAAATGCGGAAGCAACAACCCCCGGAGGATTTTTAAAAGCGCCGCACCCGAATGCACCGAGAATCAGCGTTGAGATACCATTGTCTATCGCGGCTTCAAAAATATTTTTGATTCTGCTCTTAAAAAGGCATTTCAACGCAGTTCGGTTGGTGTATTTTCTTTCCGCAATATACGGAGCAGCACAGGTGATCACATCCACCTGAAACCAGTCCTGTTCGGGCATCAGTGCCGGGATTTCATCATCTGTTTTGAAGACCGTAACTCCTTTGGAGTAAATCAGACGGTCAGAATAGAAGGAATTTTGCAAGGTTTGATGGTATTGATAATAATCCGTAAGTGACGGAGCCGTCAGACAGGCATACAGATTGCTGCTGCGGCAAAGACATTCTTCCTGCGCCATAGCACCGTTTTGGACTCCGCCACCGGGGTTCACCGGATTTGCGAAGTTCAAAACAGCGGTTTTACTGTTCGAAAGATATTTTTTTGCCGCAGCAAAGGTCGTGTTTTCTTCAACCGTAATCTGCGCAGTATGGTTATAGGGATGATTGTGCGACTGAAAATGCTCAAAATACACTTTTGAGAAAGCGACCGCCTGTGCTGTCTTTTTTCTCAACGCCTTTGATTCGGAAAATGCAACCGTATCCTGAAACGCCTCAATTAATTTCCTTCTATCCATAACCTCTACTCACTTCCTGTTGTTGTGATCGTCCTCGATCTTCCTGCCCCAATCGGCGGTGATCGGTGCGTTTTGGCGAAGCCTTCCGACCGTAGTCGACACCGTTTCATACAACACCTGTGTACCCTGATGATCGGCACGGTAGTTGACTGCCCGGTCGCGGCCGATTCCGATGTGCTTCGCTGTTTCCACCGCGTCGATATTCGCGCCGATAAAGAGGAACTCCCAGCCGTACTGCTCTTTCTGCCGCTCGATCATCCGTTTGACTTCATCGCTCACATACCGATGGCTGGCGTTTTCCATGCCGTCGGTGGTGATGACGAACATGGTGTGCGCCGGAACGTCCTCCGGGCGGGCATATTTGTGGATATTCCCGATGTGGCGGATCGCGTCGCCAATCGCGTCAATCAGTGCCGTGCAGCCTCTAACAGTGTAATCCGCCTCGGTCATCTTCGGCACCTTAGCAAGCGGAATGCGGTCGTGCAGCACCTCGCTCACATTGTCAAAGAGAACGGTGGAAACATAGCATTCTCCGTCCTCCTTGCGCTGTTTTTCGATCAGCGCATTGAACCCGCCGATGGTATCACTCTCCAGTCCTGCCATCGAGCCGCTGCGGTCGAGAATGAAGACCAGCTCTGTCGTGTTGTTTTTCTTTTCGTTTTTCATCTGAAATCCCTCCATAAAATCTTTGGTCTTTCGACCTTGTGATTTTATGATAAGGCTTTTATCGGAGGGTTTGGTCGCCTTCCATGCGACAATTTTTCAGTTTTCCAAAAGGGCTATCGCCTCTTTATATTTTTCTATACGCTTTATGTCTTTATCCGTTACGGCATCAAGTCTTGACAAATCGCTGTTATGACACAGATCGGCAAGCTTGACCGCTTTGGCAATCGGATTATCTTTGATGCGGGCAACATATTCCAAATATGGGATTTGCGGATCATGGGTAAGCAACCGCAAGGCATCGCATACAGCAGCCGGAATGCCCATTTTCTGTAAATCCTCCACTGTAAGGTTTGTATCCTCTGCGACATCGTGCAAAAGAGCGGCAACGGTCGTCGCCTCGTCTTGCATCTGCTCCGCCAGATGAAACGGGTGATACACATAGGGCAGCCCGCCCTTATCCGTTTGGTTTTTATGGGCGGCAAAGGAGAGCCGCATTGCTTTTTTGGTCAGCTCAGTATAGATCATGGCTTCGCTCCTATCTGTTTATTTTGGAGGTGCAGAAAGCTTACCGTACACCTTCTTCAAACCGGAGGTTTCTATTCAATCTTCCGGGACCCAAACGCCGAGTTCCTCGGAAAGGGCTTCCGTCCGGTCGAGCAGAAACTGCTGCTTTTCCTGCGGCAGCCAGTCAAACGAGGCGTTTGCCTCGGCAGAATCACCGTTCACAAACGGCTGGTACTCCCAAAAAATATCTTTCAAAGCATGATCCGGCTCTTCCAAAAGCGAAAAGAAGTCGGCTCGTATCTGCCGGTAGAGCGTCAAAAACGGCAGATTCACCTCGTCCCGCTCACGGTCGGAATACGTGATATGATGCTCCAATGACGCCTCGAACAGCCTGATGAGAAAGCAGACGTCATTTGCCGATATACCCGCTTTGGACGCCAGCGCATTCGCCAACGTACGGTAAAACGATTTGGTGAAGGTGAGCATAATGGCAGGCTTCAGCTCACGCCGCAGTTTTACCAGGTTCGCATCGTCGCTTGTGTCCACCTGATACTTTTGGGCATAGGCGTCTATAAAATCGTCCGGCGACATCTGTACGACGTCGATCGCCCTCATCATCTTGACGATCTCGAGATTGTCCTCCCGCGTATTGCAGCCGAACAACCGGAACAACAGGTTCGGGTCCTGATAAAAGCTGATGGTTTCCGCATAATAGGCAGGAACATCCTCCTGCAGAAAGGTCACCAGATCGATGCTTTGCAGGTATCCCACCATTGATTGATAGATGAGCAGTTCGTCGCCGGTGATCCGCGACATCATCTGCTCCGCCGATGCTTCAAAAAACCATGACCAGTTGCAGCCGTCGAAGGGAACATCATCCCACATATAGGCGATCCCGACATGGCGTATGCAGTGCTCTATCTGCTCGCAGGCGCAGCCGAGCTGGGTCATATGTACGATCTCGTGGATCAGCACGTTCCGCGTGCCGTCCGATTCCGAAAGAATATCGGCGAGCTTCAGCATGTGTTCGCTCAGCGAAAGGGTCATATCGGGCGCAACCGCACCTATGCTCATCATACCGGTTTTGAAAAACACCTTGAGGCTGCCGAGATTACAGAACACGCGGTCATAATCCATATCGGGATACTGCTGCCGCAGATGATCGACCGTTTCCACGATCAGCTGACAAACCGACGCAAGCTGATCCCCCTCGACAGGTGTATAAAGGTCAACTCTGCTTTTCTCCGCGCTCAGCCACTCCGCATTGTTTTGCACGACTATTTCTGCCAAATGCGCCGCCGTCAAATTCCCGTCGGCATCGAGAGCCGACTTCTGATGCCGGGTTACGGTGCAATCGGTAAAAATGCGGTCATAGCAGTCCTCTGCGCCATAGAACTCCTCATGGGCATACGCCAACTTGTTTTGCGAGAGCCTTTCGATAAAGTCCTGCGCCGCCTCCTCGGAAAGAGAAAAACGGGGCGAGGCGTCCTCGCTTTGGAATGCGACGGAATGCGTTTTTGTGCCGGCGGAAAAGGTGAAATCCGAAAGCTGTTTGCTGCTCTGCTTTCCGCACCCGTTCAGAGTCAGCACAAGCAAGACAAAACTAACACCAAGCGCAATGCAGCGTGTGTAATGTTTCATAGGTTTCCTCCTCATAACCGTTTCTTTCATCGGGTGCTGTCAAATTGCAGCCAGCGACGCATTTTTACAGCTCTCGTCATCTGTAACCTCTTTAATAACTTTAATCTACTTCGGAAACACGATCTCGGCGTGTTCATCGCTCAGCTCGATCTCGGCGATCGCCTTATCCTGCCAGAAGAGATAAACTCAATCTCAAAATACTGATTTTCATAAGTAAGGCAATAGCGCATCTTGCGGATATGTTATCCCGATATATTTCGCATCCCAGACCGGATCGCCATATTTGTCGTATTCGCCCATGCGGCAGTGATCGCAAAGATCTTTTGCGATTTCAAGGATCACGTCGCTCAGCTCCAGATCGGTTTTCCATTTTTCCGGAATCGCCCGGTACCCCAACCGTGCGCCGAGGATCTGACCCGTCACTGCACCGGCAGAGTCGCTGTCCCCGTCATGATTGACAGCCGCCACGATCCCGGCTGAAAAATCGTCCCGATAACGCAGACTGCAGTAGATTGCGATTGCCAATGTTTCCTCTGCGACCCAGCCTTCGCCGAGTTCTTTGATATTCTCAAAATCCGTTCTGCCGTTTTTGGCAAGTTTTATCGCCTTGCGGATCAGGTCGTCCAGCGTTCCCAAATCAGGCACATATTTTGGATCGTCGCCATACAGCTCGACAACCACGGTAAGTGCCTCACTGACGATTTCCGCCAAATCGCCGCCTTCATATACCAGCTTGTTCAGGATATGCGTCAACACCGCGGCAGGCAAATATCCCAGCGGGTGACCGTGCGTAATGGCGGCGACTCCCGCACCGATACGGTCGATTTGCTCTATAGAGTGATGGAAGAACAGACCCACCGGCGCAACACGCATGATCCCGCCGCAGCCCTTGCTTTGATTGATGCGATGCGCCGTGGTGCCGTGCTGATCGGTTTCCAAGCTTTCGCGCAGCGCCGATAAACAAGTGTAACCCGGCGCACGCCGAGCATAGAGCGCCCGGATGTTCATCAACCAGGAGCATCGAAAGGGAGCTTTCACTGCCGCGTCCTGTGTTTGAAGCCAATTCAGGTAAGACATCCAGACATAGTCTTCAGGCGATGCGGCAATTCCCCGCATACGCATTCTTGTTTCGCCGAACAGCAATCCCGTCGCGGTAAACAGCGTCATCTGCGTATCGTCCGAAATCAGGGCTTTGCCCGAGTCTGCGTCAAGCGAGTAGGCACAAATCCCGTCCTTACCGTACTGCTCCCGGATCATACGCTCCGAAAGGAATTCCACCGGATATCCCAACGCGTCTCCGATTGCTCCCCCTATCAGTGAACCCTGTATTTTGTCCAGATATGCCTTCTCCACCCGATGAATTTCTGCTTTGACCTGCTTTACTTCTTTTCGTATTTCCCCCTGTAACCGGCTTTTCCGCTTCATCTATAAGCTCCCCTGTCCTCTTTGCGCTGCTTTTCGTCTTATTTTCCGTCTGAAATCCCACCATAAAATCTTTCGACCTTGTGATTTTATGATAAGGCTTTTATCCGATGAATTGGTCGCCTTCCATGCGACAAATCACGCTCCCAGCAATGTCTGATCGAAAGCGAACAGTGCCTCGTTGATCTCAAACACATTGTAGTTGCCGTGAGTGATAAAATACTCGATGATGATGTCAAACTTACTGCTGTGGGAAAGCGCAAACCCCGCCCTCTGTAGCAAGTCTTTTGTCTCGTCCAGATTCAGCTCCAACGCAATCGCAAAGGCAATGGCGGTCGGCTTACTGGGGTGGTAGTGGACGTCGCCGCGGATTTTGGAAAACAGCTTGCGATCCACATTCGCCTTTTTGTAGCACGCGCTGTCGGTCATGCCCTTTTCGTCGATCTTCCGCAGCAACGCCTGGGAGAAACTCTCGTCCTCACGCTTCAGTGCGTCCTCCAAAGAAATTGTTGGTGTCTGTGTTGGGAGAGATACTTTCTTGCTTGCAGTTGTCGCACCTTCTTGAAATACATCCGGCGAAAGTCTTGCCTGATCCGTTTCATTCGGAGGAAGAATCTCCGTTGTGCCTAAAAAGGTACTATCGCCCCATGCGTCTCGCTGGGTGGGTCGAAAGATAAAGTGCATGTCGACATATTTATCATCGATAAAGGCAGCGATGTCTGTAAACAACTTTTCACTGATCTGAAACGATGATTTATCGAACACGACAAGATAGACCAGCATATCGTGTTCGATCAAAAATTCAGTGATGCAGTCCACCGCGACTTTGAGCGCCTGATCCTTCGGGTAGCCGTAAACGCCGGAGGAAATGAGCGGAAACGCCACCGATCGGCAATCGTGCGAAAGCGCAAGACGCAGCGACTCCCGGTAGCAGCTTATGAGCAGCTCTCGTTCGCCGTTTTGTCCGCCTTTCCATTTGGGGCCGACGGTATGGATCACATATTTGCAGGGCAGCTTATGCCCGCCGGTGATTTTCGCCTGCCCGGTTTTGCAGCCGCCGAGCTTCATGCACTCCAGAAGAAGCCCTTTTCCGGCAGCCTTGTGAATCGCACCGTCCACGCCGCCTCCACCGAGCAGGGTGGCGTTCGCGGCGTTGACAATGGCGTCGCAGGCGACTTTGGTAATATCGTTGCGAATAATTTGAAGTGGCAACCCTCATCCCTCCAATCCTTAAAGCATAATCACCAAAAAATGTTATTTTGCAAGCATTCATCCGGCGGCGAAAAGGATTCTGATATTTGAATGCAATGATTTGCGTATTCATCTATCGCTTCAATTGCCTGACTAATATTGTGGAATACATTTTGCATTTTCTGATTACCCTTAGCAAATACGGGCATTTGTACGATCTGCGCATTGTTCTCCATGCACTTTATATAATTCTCAACGGCAGATTTTAGCATATCATTTATTTGTTGAAATTCAATTCCAAAATCTCTTACCATGTCTGGAGTAACAAAAATTTTGCCCATGTAACACCATTCCCCTTTACTTAAATTTTCTTGGGAGCACTCCTCACAGTAAAATTGCTCATCTATCATAATCGTTTTGGTTTCCAGCAATCTTATGAAATCACTGCATTGACAATAGCATCGCAGGCGACTTTGGTAATATCGTTGCGAATAATTTGAAGTGGCATATCGGTAATCTCCTTTTCGGTCAAGAGAAAAGCGAACGCCGCCATCGACAGATAAACTGATCTTTCGCCCGCTCCTATGATCATTCTAAACCATATCAGTCAAAAACACAAGTCTGTCACAAAATGCTGGACTGAGCCGTTTTGGCAGATGTCCCAACGTATGTAAGTCAAGACCACCGGTGAAACCGGTGACTTGCACAACCCCTGAAAGGGGCACTGATAGTTTGACACCGCATTACCATCTCAGGCAGCCGCTCACGTGCGGTTGCCTTTTTGCCTACTTCCTCTTGCTACCCGTAAACGGGTCGGTGTACTCTTTCATACTTACTTGATCGTGGGCATAATCCTCTTCTAACTGATTTCGGATATATTCCGCAATCATTTTGCGATTCTGTCCCACCGTATCTACGAAATACCCTTTGCACCAAAAAGTCCTGCTTCCGCTTCGATGATCTCCACTTCCTTTTGTTCACACAATTTTCTAAGTATCTCTACGATGTCTTTACGCAACTTTCCGTAAATTTCTTTCCGCCTGTATTTGGGTGCGAAGACTATGTGGTACTGACATCTGTACTTTGAATGTGCGGTGCTTTTGATTTCATTTCTGTTATCTTTTTTCACTGATTATACCTCCTCGTTCTTTGGTAATGCGGTTGCCAAACCTTTCTCCGGTAGAACCGGGAGTTTATTTTGACTACAAAAAATCGGCTCTTATGGCAACGCCATAAGAGCCGATCTCTTTTGACTGTCTTAGAATGCGGTCTTATAGACCTCCAGAACTTCCTCGCGGGTGCAGGGGCGGGGATTGCCGCCGGTGCAGACGTCCGCCATCGCCGCGTCTGCCAATGCCGGAAGATCCTCCTCCTTCACGCCGATCTCATGGAGCTTCTGCGGAATCCCCACATCGACCGAAAGCTGCCGCACCGCATCGATCGCGGCGGCACGATACTCCTCCTGCGACATATCGTCCACGCCCTTGACACCCATGGCGCGGGCGATCTCGCGGAACTTCTCGCCGGTATAGGGCGCGTTGTACTCCATCACATAGGGGAGCAGCACCGCATTGGCAACGCCGTGCGGCGTATCATAAAACGCGCTCAACGGGTGCGCCATGCCGTGCACCACGCCCAGCCCGACATTGGAAAACGCCATGCCGGTCACATACTGACCGAGCGCCATATCCTCTCTCCCCTTGGGGTCGTTCTCGACCGCCGCCCGCAGGCTGTGGGAGATCAGCTCGATCGCCTTCAGGTTCAGGGTGTCCGCCAGCTCCCAAGCCGCCAGCGTGGTGTAGCCCTCGATTGCGTGGGTCAGCGCGTCCATGCCAGTCGCTGCGGTCAGCCCTTTGGGCATACTGGACATCATTTCGGGATCGACGATTGCGACTGCCGGAATATCATGCGGGTCAACGCAGACGAATTTCCGGCGCTTTGCCTCGTCGGTGATGACATAGTTGATGGTGGTCTCCGCGGCAGTACCCGCCGTGGTCGCCACCGCGATCATCGGCAGCGCCTTATTTTTGGTCGGCGCAACGCCCTCCAGCGAGACGACGTCGGCAAACTCGGGATTGGTCATGATGATGCCGATCCCCTTTGCGGTGTCCTGCGGAGAGCCGCCGCCCACCGCGATCAGATAATCCGCGCCCGCCGCCTTGCAGGCGGCAACACCGTCGGTCAC
>CANQKY010000008.1 GCA_947624575.1 uncultured Clostridia bacterium | reverse complement strand
GAGGCCATAATGGCGGCCGCATAAAGAGTTCAAAAAAATTTTTCAACTTTTTTCGCGATAACTACTTGACAAAACGGTTGTTATAAATTTGTAATAAAGTTATTGACAACCACAAAATATTGGTATATACTAACCTTAATGATATCCTGATGTAGGGGTACTGTGCCTGTTGGCATGGGAGGGCAACCGCCTGCACGGGGTAAAAGGGTACGCAAAAAACTGTGACAAGGGCGAAAGAAGGGCGAAAAATGAAGAAAAAATGGTTGAGTATGCTGCTGTCCTGCGCGCTGCTCGCGTCTTCGGTACTGCCGTCGTTTACGGCGGTGGCGGCAGATTGCGGCGGGGCGGGCGCAGCACCGGCGCCGACTGCGGCGGTGGAGGAAGTAGCACCGACAGCGGAGGAAGCTGCTCCCGTGGCGGAAGCCGCTCCTGCGGCAGATGTCCCGGCAGCGACTGCGGCAACTGGGGATATTGTCGAATGGAACGGTGGAAAATACACCGTCGATATCAAGCAGGATTTTGAAAACTATACTTATGTAACATCTGATACTAAAGGTGATAAGGCAAATTGGGCAAATCAATATTTTCCCACCTATATTGTTGATAATGGCATTGGTAATTCTAAATCACTTCAATTGAAAGGTAGCGATATCATTGGTGATTTAACCGACGCTAATAATGTCAATGTCTATACTCGTATCAATATAAAACTTGATGCCACTCAGTTATCTGGTGAAGGACTTTATTTTGAAGTATATTCTACTGTTCCTGTTTATGCAGGTTATGGTGATGCCAACAGGTATGTTGAAATCGCCAAAACAACGAAAACAGTTGCCACCAATATTACTGATTCTGAATGGAAGAAACACTCTCCGTTTCAATTTCAAGACAGTGATATTGCTGACATCTCTCCAACTGAACCATTAAAGTTTTTCTATCCGTGGAGCGATTTTGGCATAAGCAATGTTGATACATACAATCAAACAAATGGTTCTTATGTTTATGTCCAATTAAGCTGGAATTATCAAAATTTCTCAGGAAAATACAAAACCACTGATAACGATATTTTCCAAGTTGATAACATTGGTTTCTACAGCCAAGCACCCGATGTTAAAGCTGTCAGCTCCTACACCACATATCAAAATCCGCTGACTTCTGAAAGCGATGCAAAACTTGGTAGTAATACTTCCTGTTTTGATGTAAATGTAGCAGAAGGAACAGCCACATTTACCATCAATGATCCTTCCGCACATGACTGGGCATCAAATATTTTTGTTGCCGTTGATGGGTCAAAACTTACTGAGCAGTCTCATGTTATTTGTAAATTTACAAAAGGGAATGGATTAAATTGCTCAAATTGGAATGTAAAGCTTTACTCAGATAACGGTTATATCGTTGAGCCACCTAAAGTAGGAAGTCCCACCCCGTCTTCCAATAATCAATTTATTTCGTGGGATCAAAATACCGCAACAGTTGACTTTGATTTATCCAATCCGAGCAATACTACTATTGGTAGTTTGTCTGATGTAAAATGGTTGCAGATAGGTTTTGGTGAAGGCTCTGGAGACCACCCTCTCGGCGGTACTATTACAGTCAATGGACTTTATGTAGTAGAAACCGATACCGGCACTTTTGACCCTGAGACTTCTATCGTCAATGTGAAGCCCACGGTTGCCGAGGGCGGTACGCTTGATGTGGCGGTAGACGCAGAGAGCAATGGCGGTAATGCAATTAACTGGAAAGGCTTGGATCATACTGCGAATCCTTCTTTGCAGGTGAAAGAGGGTGCTCAAATCACCTTGACTGCTCACCCGGCTGAGGGTATGCAGACTGTCTGGGAAAATGTTCCGGACAAAGAAGGTCAAGTGAAGGAAGATCAAGTCTCCTTTACCGCGACCGAAGGAGCTGCTCCTTCCGCCACCTTTGAGGAGATCCCGAAGCACACAGTTACAATCAAACCGCCGAAGTATTTGGTTGGCGAAGAAGAAACAGATGTCCCCGGTGCGACCAGACATGATATTGAAACTCAATCGATCACCGATGGAAAAGAAATTGATCTGACATCTTATAGAGAGACAATCCCCGGTTTCACCTTTAGCAATTGGCACGTCGATCCGTTAGATTATGCGTACGAGGTTCACGAAAACACCTACACCATCACCGGCGAAGTCACCTTTACTCCAATCTATACCGAGGATATGCGTACCGTAAAGGCAGTTCCGAATGATACGGAGCCGTACGGTGAGCCGTTCTGGTCCGAAAAAGCCGGTATCACCAACAACAATTATACGGTAGATTTGTCCACAGCCCGCGCAGCAGTTCCCGCAAAGCTGGGCTACTCCTTTGCCGGCTGGAAGACCGTGACTGGTGAAGCCGACATCAATGGTGAAGGTGCTGCTGCTGCTTCTATCTTGTTGAAGTCTGAAGAAGTGGTGATTGCACCGATCTATGTGGCAAATACCCCTGCTACTGTCTCGAAAGTAAATGTTAAGGGTGTTGTTTTCGATGCTGAGGGTCAGGTCACCATTTCTAGTGGTGATCAATCAATGACCGGTAATTTGGAAGTTGATGCGGGCGCACAGGTAACGCTGAAAGCGCCTGATATCGCGGGCAAGAAATTCTCCCACTGGCTCAAGGGCGGTGCCGATTCGCATTATATCGTCTCCTATGAGAATAAGCTTGAGATTTTCGCATTATCCGAAGGCGGCTCAGAAGCTCTTTACACTGCCGTGTATGTCGATGAAAGTGCTCCTGTTCATAAACAGCCGACACTGAATGTTTACAGTTCGAACATTTACGGCGACGACTTTGTGGTCGTGTTCGAGTGGCGCGATGCCGATGCCGTTGGTTTGCAGGTCGGCGATGTTCAGCTTGTGATCACAGGTTCTTCCGGTGAGACCCAGAACAAAGAGCTTAAGACACATGATATCACATTCTCCAACGGGTATTACACCATGACCGTACACTTCAGCAATGGGGTTCCCGCTGACTTTACTTTGAAAGCCACTTTGAAAACGTTGGACGCAGAGACGGCTTCTACTGAAGCAAAAGTAGCTAGCGCAACGAGTCTTGGTTGAAAGGAGGACGAATCAAGATGAAAAAGGAATATGAGACACCGAAATTTGAGATCGTCACCTTTCTATCGACTGATCCCATAATGGCTGATGTGTCGAACGGCAGTGATCTGGATTTTATTCAATCCGGTCTCGAGCAAGGCAGCGGCGAGGCTAGTTGGGATTCCATGTGATAACGGATAAACGGATACAAACCGTTTCCAAATTCCTATCCCACGCTTCACCGTGCGTTTTCAGCATGGTACTCTCGCAAATCTCTAAAAACGGCGGGCTTTCGCCCGCCGTTTTTCTTTGTGTTTATTCTCTTTTACCCATCATGATTTCTTGACTTGCATATCTTTTCATTTTCTTTTATAATTGAAGCAGATATTTCTTCCATTCTGAAAGGGGGCGGATCGTATGGACAACAAAACCGGCAGGCAGTCCTTGCCAAACGGCAGGGCGCTGCTGTTCCACTTGCTGCGCCGCCAGTGGCGCGCGCTTTTGCTCCCGATCCTTTGCAGCATTCTGGTCTCCGCCATGGCGACCGGCAGTGCCGTACTCTCCCGCTCGGTGGTCGATTCGGCGGTAGGGCGGCAGTTTACCCCCTTTTGCTCCGCCGCTGTTGTCTACACTCTCCTTTTACTGGGGCAGCTTTTCTTCCTCGCCGTGCGGCGGTATGCCACCGAACGCTGCTCCGCCGCTTTGGAACGCCAACTGCAAACCGATTATTACGCCGCCTTTCTCGACAGCGAATATGATGCGGTCAAGGGCTATCACAGCGGCGTACTGCAAACTCACCTGACCGGTGATATCCATGTGGTGCGGGACGCGGTCACCCATATGCTTCCCACCATTGCTTCAATGCTCTGTTACCTCCTTTTCGCCTTTACCGCCCTTTTGATTTTCGACTGGCGGTTCGCCCTGTTCTTCCTCGTTGCGGGGCTTGTCTCCTTTTTCATCGCCCGCGCTTTACGTGGGCGGCTGAAATCCCTTCACCGCGCGGTGCAGGAAGCCGAGGAAAACAAGCGGAACTTTCAGCAGGAGACCTTCAACAATCTACTGGTCGTAAAGGTGTTCGGCGCCACCGGTCAGATGAAAAAGAAAATGGACGATCTCCAAAAAGCGCACCTTTCTATCCGTTGTCGCCGTGCGATTTTCAGCTCCGCCGCCAATTTCGGCTACGGACTGCTGATGCGGGGCGGTTATCTGCTGGCGTTCCTCTGGTGCGGCGTCCGCCTGTTATCCGGCGGGATCACCGTCGGCACCCTCACTGCCGTATTACAGCTTGTCAGTCAGGTGCAGCGCCCCTTTTCCGGCGCTTCCAATCTGCTCACCCAATACTACGCCGCCACTTCCTCCGCCGAGCGGCTGGAGGAAATCCTCTCCCTGCCGCGAGAGGGGGAGGGCGCTCCCGCCGAGGGCGATTTTGCGTCCCTCTGCGGCAACGGCGTTTCCTTTTCCTACGACCGTGAGGAAGTCCTTTCCGATGCTTCCTTTGCCATTCATGCAGGCGAGTTTGTCGCCCTCGCAGGGCGCTCGGGGATCGGGAAGTCCACCTTCTGCCGTCTGCTGTTGGGCGCGCACCCCGTTTCCGCCGGTGAGATCAGTCTTGCCACCTCCGGCGGCGTTTACCAAATCGGCTCCGCGACCAGGAGATATTTTTCCTATCTTCCGCAGGGAAACCTCCTGTTTTCCGGTACACTGCGGGAAAATCTACTGCTGGTGCGCCCCGATGCCACCGACAGCGAATTGGATCGCGCTTTGAAAATCGCCTGTGCCGATGAGTTTGTCTCCCAGCTTCCGCAGGGGATCGACACCGTGATCGGTGAGCATGGTCTGGGTTTGTCCGAGGGGCAGGCACAGCGGATCGGGCTTGCCCGCGCCGTTTTGCACCGTGCGCCGATCCTGCTGCTCGACGAAGCGACCTCCGCCCTGGACGAAAAAACCGAAGCGCAGGTGCTGGGCAATCTGCGGCAGATACCGAACCTCACCTGTGTGATGGTGACCCACCGTCCCGGTGGCATGGCGCTCTGCGACCGGAAGCTGGTCTTTCGTGACGGCAAGATCATTGAGGAATAAGAATACGGATTTTGTCTTTTAAAAAGGCGAAGCACACAGCTTCGCCTTTTTCCTTTCTCTATTCCTCGCGCACCTCTAAATCGGAGTACCGGATCGCGGCGGTGGTGACCGCCCGCTCCCCGTACTTTTCCCGCAATCCGTCGATCTCCCGTTCCAGCCGCTCCTGCTTCTCCCGTTCCTCGATGGAGAACAAAAGGCTCAGCTGATCCCCCTCCTGCTCCGGTATCAGGTGACAGGCGGTGAGGGTCAATGCGCGGATCGGCTTTTTATTCCACGATGCGTCCAGCAGCTCCACGGCGTTTTCCAAAAGCTCCCGTGCCAGCTGTGTGGGGATCGGCAGCGGCTTTTGCCGCCCGATATTCCGAAAATTCTGATCCCGTATCCCCAGCCGGATCGTACAGCCCTTTTGCCGATACCGCCGCAGCCGGACCGCCACATGTCCCGCCAGCATTTGCAGGGCGATCACTGCGTCCGCTCTTGTGATGATGTCCCGATGAAAGGTCGCGCCGCAGCCGGCAGACTGCCGAACCCTTCGGTCGGTGAATTTATGCACCGGTGCGGTGTCCAGTCCGTTTGCGTACCGGATCAACTGATCCCCCAGCTTCCCCAGATGCCGCTGCAGCAGCTTCGGATCGGCTGCCGCCAGCTCCCCGATCGTCCGAATCCCCAGCGCGGCAAGTGCTTTGGACGCCGAATGCCCGACATACAAAAGTGCGTCCGCCGGCAGGGGATAGACAAGCTCCCGATAATTCTCCTTGGAAAACACGGTGGTGGCGTCCGGCTTTTTATAGTCGCTCCCCAGCTTCGCGAACACCTTATTGAACGACACTCCGACCGATATCGTCAGTCCCAGCTCCTGCCGCACCTCCCGCCGAATCCGCTCGGCAATCTCACGTCCGTTCCCAAACAGCCGGTGGCTTCCGGTCACGTCCAGCCATGCTTCGTCCAGCCCGAACGGTTCCACCTGATCGGTATACTGTCCGTACAGCTCGAATATCCGGCGGGAGTATCTGGCGTATTCCTCATGATGCGCGTGCACCAGCACAAGCTCCGGACACTTTTGCTGTGCCTGCCATATCGTTTCCGCCGTCTTGATGCCGTATGCCTTGGCAGGCTCGTTTTTCGACAGAATGATCCCATGCCGTTTTTCGGGATCGCCGCAGACCGCCATCGGCACCCGCTGTAATTCGGGACGCCGCAAAAGCTCCACCGAAGCATAAAAATTATTGCAGTCACAATGCAGTATCGCGCGTTCCACGGCGGCACCCCCTTTTTCTTTAGTGTACCACGCTCCTTCGCAAATTGCAAGAACAAATGTTCTCGAACGAAAACACCGCTTTCTGCATATAGATAGAGTAAAGAGGTGTTTCTAATGGGATACATATTGCTTGGTATGTTATTTTTCGCAAGCCTGATCGGGCTGGCGGAGCTCCTGCGCTTTTGGGAGGAGCGCTGGATCACGCGCGGCACCGACACATCGGAGATCTGCATACTCCCCCTGAAGGGTCACATGGAGCAGGCAGAGGGGATCGTGCGCTCGGCACGGCGGGGCTTGTACGGGAAGCACCCCAGATTTATCCTCTGCGACTGCGGGATCGACGAGGAGACGAGAGAAATCTGCTATCTGCTGTGCAAGGAGTATCCCGGCACGATTTTCTGCACCAAGGAAGAACTGCCCGACCGTATTTTCCCGCTCTGAGCCGTTTCGCCAAATTTTGCGCACCTTATTTGCTATACTGAAGAATTGCCGGCCGTATGATGTCATCTTGTTGAAAAAGAAAATTGAAATTTGTGTAAATAGTACAAGGAATGGGTCGTTTTTCAAATTTCTTTGTAAATCTATACCGTTTTTGCTTGATTATAGATGGGAAATTTGGTACAATGAAGAAAAAGACTAGGGAGGTATGCGTGAATGTCTGGCGGACGGCAAAAAAGTATGCAAGATGCAATGGACGCATATTTTCAGGGAACAAGCAGCAACGCATATGACTTTTTCGGAGCGCACCCGGAGGTGCTCTGCGGCAATCGGGGGATCACCTTCCGCGTATGGGCGCCGCACGCAAAGTCGGTATCGGTCGTGGGTGACTTCAATCACTGGGATCGCACCGTGCATCAGATGCTTAAAATCCATGACGGCGGAGTATGGGAATGCTTTATCCCCGATCTGGAGGAGTATGCCTTATATAAATACAGTATCGAAACTGCCTACGGTGACATCATCGACAAGGCGGACCCCTATGCCACGCATGCCGAATTGCGTCCGGGTACGGCGTCGAAGATTTACGACATATCGGGCTACGAGTGGGGCGACGGGGAATGGCTGAGCAAGCGGAATCAGCATGACCCGAGAAGAACTCCCATGAATATCTACGAGATGAATATCGGCTCATGGCGGGTTTATCAGGACGGGAATGTGTTCAGCTATGAGCAGCTTGCCCGCGACCTGATCCCCTATGTCAAGGAGATGCACTATACTCATATCGAGCTGATGCCGATCACCGAGTATCCCTATGACGGGTCTTGGGGCTATCAGGTGACCGGATATTTCGCGCCGACCTCCCGCTACGGTACGCCGCACGAATTTATGGCGTTTGTGGACGCCTGTCACCGCGCCGGAATCGGCGTGATCCTCGACTGGGTGCCGGCGCATTTCCCGAAGGACGCATTCGGGCTGTGTGAGTTCGACGGCGGCATGTGCTACGAATACGAAGATGTGCAGAAGCGCGAGCACGCCGAATGGGGGACACGGGTATTCGACTACGGTCGCACCGAGGTGCGCAGCTTCCTGATCTCGAGCGCCAATTTCTGGATGGAAAAATACCATATGGACGGGCTTCGGGTGGACGCCGTTGCCTCCATGCTCTATCTCGATTACAACCGCGAGGAATGGCAATGGTCGCCCAACAAGTACGGCGGCAAGGAGAATCTCGAAGCGATCGCGTTTTTGCGTCAGCTCAACGAGACGGTGCTGACCCTTCACCCGGGCGCTATGATGATCGCCGAGGAATCGACCGCATGGCCGCTTGTGACCTGTCCGGCTTCGGACGGCGGGCTCGGCTTCAACTTCAAGTGGAACATGGGCTGGATGAACGATACGCTGGACTATATGTCGATGGATCCGCTGTATCGCTCCGGCAATCACGGGAAGATCACCTTTTCGTTCTTCTATGCGTTTTCGGAGAATTACATTCTGCCGCTCTCCCATGATGAGGTGGTACACGGCAAATGCTCGCTCATCAACAAGATGCCGGGAGATTATGAGCAGAAGTTTGCCGGTGTGCGTACGCTGCTCGCCTATATGATGGCGCACCCCGGCAAGAAGCTGACCTTTATGGGGCAGGAATTTGGGCAGTTTATCGAGTGGAACTATAAGCAGGAATTGGACTGGCTTCTGCTGCAATATCCGGCGCACCAGAAGATGCGGCACTTTACCGAGGTGCTCAACCGGTTCTATCTGGAGCACAGCGAGTTCTGGCAGCGTGACGACTCCTGGGAGGGCTTCAACTGGATTTCGAATGACGACACCTCTCAAAGCGTCATCAGCTTCCGGCGGATCAACGACAAGGGCGAGGACATCATCGTGGTCTGCAATTTCACGCCGGTCACCCGCACCGATTATTCGATCGGCGTGCCGGACGCAAGCTCCTATAAGGAGATTTTCAATACCGATGATCTTGCGTTCGGCGGGAACGGGGAAGGGAATCCCCGTGCCGTTCGCGTCAATCGGAAAGCGCCGATGCACGGCTTTGACCAGTCGATCGCGCTGACCCTTCCGGGGCTTTCGGTGCTTTACCTCAAGGGTAAGCCGAGAGCGGCAAAAAAGCCGGCGGGCAAGGATACCAAAACTGCAACCAAGAAAAAATAAGAGCCTGCGGGCAGCTTCAGGGAGGAAATACATATGTTTCATAAAAAAGAGTGTGTGGCGATGCTGTTGGCAGGAGGGCAGGGAAGCCGTCTTTACGCGCTGACCCGTCAGGTAGCCAAGCCTGCCGTGCCGTACGGCGGTAAATATCGGATCATCGATTTTCCGCTTTCCAACTGCGTCAATTCGGGGATCGATACGGTAGGTGTGCTGACCCAGTATCAGCCGCTGGTACTCAACGAGTACATCGGAACCGGACAACCGTGGGATTTGGATCGGGTGCATGGCGGCGTTCATGTGCTGCCGCCCTATCAGACCGCCAGCGGCGCGGAATGGTATCTCGGTACTGCCAATGCGATCTATCAGAACATCTCGTTCATCGACCGGTATCAGCCGGAGTATGTGCTGATCCTTTCGGGCGACCACATCTACAAAATGAATTATGATAAAATGCTCCGCTTCCATAAGCAGAAAAAGGCGGACGCCACCATTGCGGTGCTGGAGGTGCCAATGGAGGAAGCTTCCCGTTTCGGCATCATGAACGCGGACGGCGACGGCAAGATTTTCGAGTTTCAGGAGAAGCCGGACGAGCCGAAAAGCAATCTGGCTTCGATGGGAATTTATATTTTCAGCTGGAAGAAGCTGCGGGAATATCTGATCGCGGATAATGCCGATCCAAATTCCCACAATGATTTCGGAAAGGACATCATTCCGCATATGCTGAACAATCAGGAATCTCTGTATGCCTATCCGTTTGTCGGGTACTGGAAAGATGTCGGCACGATCGATTCGCTGTGGGAGGCGAATATGGACCTGCTCGATCCAAGAGTGCCGCTGGAGCTGTACGATCCTTCCTGGAAGATTTATTCCCGCAATCCGGTTCGTCCGCCGCATTATATTTCCTCCGAGGCAATGGTGCAAAACTCGATGATCACCGAGGGCTGCAGCGTATACGGCACCATCGATTTCTCGGTGCTGTTTGCCGGCGTCACGGTAGAGGAAGGCGCGGTGGTGCGGGACAGCATCGTCATGCCGGGCACGACCATTAAGGCAGGCGCGGTGGTGGAGTATTCCATCATCGGGGAGAACGCGGTGATCGGTGAAAATGCGAAGGTCGGCGCTCGTCCGGAGCAGATCGAGGACAAGGACACCTGGGGACTTTCGGTGGTCGGTCCCGATGTTGAGGTGAAGTCGGGCGAGGTCATTCCGCCCAAGGCAATGGTGGAGGCATAGGAGGGGAGAGCTATGGTCAATACAACAAAAATGATGGGCATTGTCTTTACAGGCAACCATGACGGCGCTGTTCCCGAAATGGCTTCCGTGCGTGCGCTCGGCTCCATTCCGTTTGGCGGACGGTATCGCTTTGTGGATTTTGCGCTTTCCAATATGGTCAATTCCGGTGTGACCGAGGTAGGTCTTGTCACCGAGAACAATTATCAGGCGCTGATGGACCATGTGGCGGCGGGACGGGAATGGGATCTTGCCCGCAAGCGGGAGGGGCTTCATATTCTGCCCCCACTGGATCAGAACAGGATTTGCCGCGGTCATCTGGAGTCGATGGTGAACGCCATGGATTTCCTGCGGCGTTCCCGCGCCAGATATGTGATCATATCGGACAGCAGCGTGATCTATAATATGGACTACCGCCCGATGCTGGAGCAGCATATCGAAAGCGGCGCGGATATCACCGTTGCCTATCAAAGAAAATGGCTGAGCGTGGACGCCGCGTCCCACAGCACCATTTTCGCCTTCGACCCCAATGGTCGGGTGATCGATGTGATGATGCACGCCAATGTCAGCGGTGAGTTCAACAGCGGACTGAATCTGCTGATTATCGAAAAGTCGCTCCTGCTGAATCTGGTGGAGGAGGCGGTCAGCCGCGGCGAGTACAGCTTCGATCAGCATATCATTCAGAAGCGGAAGGACGAGCTGAAGATTTTCGGCTATTCCTGTGATTCCGCCGCTTATCGGATCACCACGATGAGAGATTACTATCATGCAAATCTCAGCCTGCTTGACAGCAGTGTGCGGGAAAAGCTGTTTCCAGAGGATCGTCCCGTTTTTACTAAAATTCACGATGAGGTGCCGGTGAAATACGGACTGGATTCCACCGTTCGCAACTGCCTGATGGCGGACGGCTGTATCGTGGAGGGGCAGGTGGAAAATTCGATCCTGTTCCGCGGCGTTCATGTCCAAAAGGGCGCGGTCGTCAAGGATTCGATCCTGTTGCAGGGAACAACGGTCGGGAAAAACTGCGAGGTACACTGCGTCATTGCGGATAAAGATGTGATGGTGCGGGACGGCAAAAGTCTGATCGGCGCGGAAACCTATCCGATCTATATCAGCAAAGGCGCAACGGTATAAAAGGAGGTACAGTATGAATATTCTGTATATTTCCAGTGAGGCGCAGCCCTTTATCGCTTCGGGTGGACTGGCAGATGTGGCAGGCTCTCTGCCCAAGGCGCTGAATAAGCTGCCTGATGTGGAGTGCCATGTGGTCCTGCCGCTTTACAGCGACATCAAGCCGGAAATGCGGGAGAAGATCACCTATATCACCAATTTCCTGGTCGATGTCAGCTGGCGGAAGCAGTATTGCGGGCTGTTCAAGGCGGAAGTGGACGGCGTGACCTATTATTTTCTGGATAATGAGTATTATTTCTCCCGTCCCGGGCTGTACGGCTATTATGACGATGCCGAGCGGTTTGCATTCTTCTCCCGCGGTGTGCTGGAAATGCTCCGGTATCTGCCGTGGAAGCCGGATATCCTCCATGCCAATGACTGGCAGTCTGCCCTGGTGCCGGTTTATTATGATTCGATCTATAAGTATCAGCCGGAGTATGCTGGCATGAAAACCATCTTCACGATCCATAATATCGCCTATCAGGGCAAGTATGGAAAGGAATTGCTCCGTGAGGTATGGGGCATTCCCGAAAGCATGAACGGCGTGATGGAATACGATCAGTGCGTCAACCTGATGAAGGCGGCGATCCAGCTTTCCTATAAGGTGACCACCGTCAGCCCGACCTATGCACAGGAGATTCTCGACCCGTGGTATGCCCACGGACTGGATCGGATTCTGCGGGACTATCAGTTTAAGCTCTGCGGTATCCTAAACGGGATCGACACCGATGTGCATAATCCCGAAACCGATACCGGCATTGCGGCGCATTACAGCGTCCGCGCCATGTCCGGTAAGAAAAAGGATAAGCTGGACCTGCTTCAGGAGGTGGGTCTGCCCGCCGATCAGGAGGCACCGGTCATCGGCATTGTCAGCCGTCTGGTCGCCCATAAGGGGATCGACCTCATTCAGTGCGTGTTTGAGGACATCATCAACGCAGGCTTCCGTGTGGTGATCCTCGGCTCGGGCGACTGCGGGTATGAGCATTTCTTCTCCCAGATGCGGGACGCGCACCCCGATCAGGTGGCAACGATACTGGGCTTTATCCCCGCGCTTGCCAAGAAGATTTATGCGGGCGCGGATATCTTCCTGATGCCGTCCCAAAGCGAGCCCTGCGGATTGGCACAGATGATCGCCTTGCGGTACGGCACCATTCCGGTCGTGCGGGAAACTGGGGGATTAAAGGACAGCGTGTTCGATTGCTCGCTGGGTGAGGGCAATGGCTTTACCTTTGCCAACTACAACGCGCATGAGATGCTCGATGCGCTTTATCGCGCCAAGGGCGTGTATGAGAATAAGAAGGATTGGAGAGCTTTGGTGCGGTACGCCATGAAGTGCGATTACAGCTGGACCCGCTCCGCCGATGCCTATTTGGGGCTTTATCAGGAAGTCATGTCGATGTAAAATAAAAAACGGGCTGTATGGCTTTTGCCATACAGCCCGTTTTTGTGCTGTCAGATTTTAGAATAGCCGAAGCTGTTGACGATCGCGTCGAGCTTCTGCTTGTTTTGGCACATCGGACACTCGGTCGAAAGATAGGTATGATAGGTGGGAAGGTCGTCGGTGGTGAAGATGCTGTGGATCGGCAAGCCCTGTCCTTCCGAAATTGCCGAGAAGATCGAGGCGATGCCAGCCAGATGCCCGTTGTAGTATTGCAGACACTCCACCGCACGGTTGATGGATTTACCGGTGGAAGCCGAGGCGATCAGCAGCAGAATCTGCTTGCCGTACACCATGCTGTGGAGATTGTCGCGAAACAGCATCTGATTGTTGGAATTAAGCTCCGGCGTGATGACATTGATGCTCTTGCCGCGGTTGATGTTCGCCGTTCCGTTGGACGCCAATTCCTCTGCCAAAAACGCGCCGAGCATCTGCGTGCCTTCCAGACAGATGATGGTGTCGATGATGGTGTTGCCGGCATAAGAGCCTGCCAAAATCTGCGCCGCGCCCTTTGCCGCACGGTGATTGGTCTTGATGGTCGTCATGTCCACATAATAGTCCACATGAGAGTGGTTTGTGGCAAAATGCCCCGGAATCACACCGATGGTGACCCGACGATCCTTTTTCGCTCCGATTTCCTGCCTTCTGCTTTCCATTTGCCGTGTCCTCCTTGTTCGTTCGGAACAAAAAAGGCGATACGATCAAATCGCCGCCTTTTTTTCCAGTATAACACAGCAAAAGGGAAATTTCAATAGTAATCTCATGGTTTTGCCCAAATTTTCCGATAAATTTGTATCTTTTTTCGGTGTGATTGTATTTTTATTCAATTTGTTATTGACTTGCGCCGCGTTCTGTGTTACATTAAGTGGTGAAAAGCATGAACAATGTTTTTACCAAAATAATCAGAAAGATGAGGAAAGATTTATGAAGCTGTTTCAAAAACTGCTGGCCGCCGGAATGGCGCTGACCATGCTGCTGGCGATGACCGCCTGCGGCGGAAGCAAAGGAACACTGGTCATGGCGACCAATGCCACCTTCCCGCCCTATGAGTTTATCGAGGACGGCAAGATCGTCGGTATCGACGCCGAGATGGCTGCCGCGATTGCCGAGAAGCTCAACATGACGCTGGAGATCGAGGACGTGGAGTTCGGTTCGATTGTCGGCGGTGTGGCAAGCGGCAAGTATGACATCGGCGTTGCCGGTATGACCGTGGATCCCGACCGTTTGGAGAGCGTCAACTTCTCGGAGTCTTATGCTACCGGTGTGCAGGTGGTTATCGTGAAGGAGGACTCCGCGATTCAGTCGCTGGACGATCTGGAAGGGAAGAAGATCGGCGTACAGCAGGATACCACCGGCGACATCTACTCCACCGATGATTTCGGCGAGGAGAATATCGTGCGGTACAATAAGGGCGCCGACGCCGTGCAGGCTCTCGTTTCGGATAAGATCGACTGCGTGATCATCGATAACGAGCCGGCGAAGTCCTTTGTGCAGAACAATGCGGGTCTGAAGATTCTGGACTCCGAGTATGCGGTGGAGGACTATGCGATCGCGATCGCCAAGGATAACGACGAACTGCTGAAAAAGGTCAACGATGCGCTGGCTGAGCTGAAGGCAGAGGGCAAGCTGCAGGAGATCATCGACAAGTATATCCCGGCAGAATAAGGTCACCTATTTCAGGGTCGGGCAACCGACCCTGATTTTTATGCAGGAGGAATCTACATGGCAGAATACTGGCAGGATTTGCAAAATCAGTTTCGGCTGAATTTCATTGATGACGACCGCTGGCAGTGGATCGTCCGCGGTCTTGGGTCCACCATCGTCATCACCTTTTTCGCACTGATCCTCGGCGTGGTGATCGGCGTGGTGATCGCAAGCATTCGTTCTACTTATGATAAAAATCTGGAGACCTATAAATTGCGGGGCGGGATTGTCTACCCGATCATGCGGGTGTTCAACGCCATCTGCAATATCTATCTTACCATCGTGCGCGGTACGCCGGTGGTGGTACAGCTTTTGATCGCCTATTTTATCATCTTCGCGTCCTCCCGAAACGGCATCATGGTCGCCGTCATCGCGTTCGGAATCAATTCGGGCGCCTATGTGGCGGAGATTTTGCGCGGCGGCATTATGTCGATCGACCACGGTCAGTTTGAAGCAGGGCGCTCGCTCGGCTTCAACTATCTGCAAACCATGCGGTTTATCGTGATTCCGCAGGTGTTCAAGAATGTACTGCCTTCCCTTTGTAATGAGTTTATCACCCTCCTGAAAGAAACCTCTATCGCCGGTTATGTCGGTATCGTGGATCTGACCAAGGCGGGCGACCTGATCCGCGGCAGAACCTTTTCGCCGTTTATGCCGCTGATTGCCGTGGCGCTGATCTATTTGGTGATCGTATTGATTTTAACACGGCTGGTGCACCGGCTGGAAAGGAGGCTGCGGAGCAATGAGCGGTAATCATCTGATTGAGATCGACAACCTGCAAAAGTATTATAAGGGCGGGGAGATCAAGGCTCTGGACGGCATCACCAACAACATCTCGAAAGGCGAGGTCGTGGTCGTGATCGGACCGTCCGGTTCGGGCAAGTCCACTCTGCTGCGCTCGCTCAACCTGCTGGAGATTCCGACCGGCGGCTCGATCCGGTTTGACGGAGTGGATATCACCGACCGCCATACCAACATCGACCTTCACCGCCGGAGAATGGGAATGGTATTCCAGCATTTCAACCTCTTTCCGAATATGACGGTGCTGCGGAATATGACGCTGGGACCGACCCAGCTTCTCAAACAGCCGGTTGAGGAAGCGGAGCAGTACGCCATGGAGCTGTTGCAAACGGTCAACCTGGCGGATCGTGCCGCCGCCTATCCCGATCAGCTTTCGGGCGGTCAGAAGCAGCGGGTTGCGATCGTTCGCGCGCTTTGTATGCACCCCGAGGTCATGCTGTTTGATGAGCCGACCTCCGCTCTCGACCCCGAAATGGTCGGCGAGGTGCTGGACGTCATGAAGGGACTGGCAGAGCATGGCATGACCATGGTGGTCGTCACCCATGAGATGGGCTTCGCGCGGGAGGTCGCGTCCCGTGTCATCTTTATGGACGCCGGTAAGATCATCGAGGAGGGAACACCCTCTGACATCTTCGATCACCCGAAAAGCGACCGTCTCCAATCCTTCTTGGCAAAGGTACTGTGAGCAAAAGCTCCGTTTCATGAAACTCATGAAACGGAGCTTTTTAGTGCTTCTAAAATATCTTCCGGCTTTTCAGATGCGGCGGTCAGCTTATAGTACCGTTCGCTGATGTCCCAAAGATAATGCGCGTCCGAGTCGGTGATGATCTGGGCCGTCTGCAATACCGGCTGTTCGGCGCAAAGCGGGTCAATCCGCTGTGGCTTTGCGATCTCGTAACAGAAAAAGCCGGTATCGGGCGGAATCTCGCCTAATACTGCCAGCATACTGTAGCTTGCCTTGTCAATATGGGCGGGAATGGCAACGCCGCCGAATTTTTGCATCAGCCCGCTGACCTCATAAATGCCGATCGAGGAAGCGGTCACCAAAAGCTGCGGATATTCCAAGATGACGTTATCCTCGCCGTCGGTCTGGTACTGGTGCCCGTAGGCGTCCACATCGTTTTGGAAAAAGGGATTGTGCTTCTCCACATATCGGTCAAACGCCATCGCGCGCTCCAGCGTGGGGAAGAGACAGACCACATGGATTTCCTCCTCGGTGCAAAGCTCCATGCCGGGGATCACGGACAGCCCCTGCCGTTTGCCCGCTTCCAGAATGGCGGGACAGTTTTTGCAGCTGTTGTGATCGGTCAGCGCGATCACGTCAAGCTCCTTGAGCAGCGCCATGCCCACAATATTGTTGGGGGTCATGTCATTGTCGCCGCAGGGGGACAGGCAGGAATGTATGTGAAAGTCGTAATACAGCTCTTTCATTTTAACAGCGCGGCGATTTTGGCTGCCGTTTCATAAACAGGCAGCTCGGTTTGGAGCACCGGCACATCTTGCTGGAGCGCCTTTGCTTCCCCTTCGGCGTCCATCTCCACCCCTTCGCAGAGCAGGATACAGGCGGCGTCGGCAAGGGTTGCCACCGCTACCGAGTTCATGTTGCCCATCACCGTCAGCCAGATGTCATCGGCTTTGGCGCGTCCCATGACCATCGAAAGAAGATCGCCGCAGTAGCAGCCGCCAATCTCCCGCGACATGGCGTCACCGCCGCACCGCACCGTAACTGAAAGGGCGTTTGCCATTTCCGCAACCGTCATTCCGATTCCTCCTTATCATCGCTGCGTAATGGCAGCGGTATGTAATCATCAAATTGCGACAGCTTCTCGGCAAGCTCGCTCATCTGCTGCCGCAGCAGGAATACGCAGTCCCGTTCGCTTGCGTGACCGCGCACGATGTCCTCTGCCAGCGCATGGCAGGAGGGCGCACCGCAGGAGCCGCAGTCCAGCCCCGGCAGCCTTTTGACGATCTCCTCCATCTGCGCCATCTTCTGCATCGCCTCGGCAAAGTCGGTAGAAAGGCTTAATACCGATTCTTCCTCCTTGATCGCATGATCGCGTACAGCCTCGTCCGGAATGCGGTCAAGATGACAGGCGGAGACGGGGAGGTATTTCCGCAGATGCTTGAGCCTTGCCAGGGCGATGTAGGGGTTTTCCACCGTCAGCACGCCGCCGACGCAGCCGCCGTTGCAGGCGTTGAGCTCCACAAATTCCAGTCCCTGAAATTTTTCGTCCTCCAAATTCTCCAACACATGGATCACATTTTCGATCCCGTCGGCAGCCAGGCAATCCTCGATCAGCGTGCCGGACGCCTCGCCGCCGCTGCTTGCCCAACTGATCCCGATCCTGCCGCTTTCGCCAAGCTCTTCCATGTCCTCTCCGGCGGCTTTTTTCATGCCCGCCAGCAGGGGAGGATAAACGTCCTTGATCGCCAGCACATGGTCGATATTGGAGCGTTCCAGTCCCAGCGGCTGCTTGACTGCCGAGTTCTTTGCCGCACAGGGGGACAGGAAGAATACGCCGATCTCCTCCGGCTTCCTGTCGGTCTTTTTCACGGCTTCCTTCCGTGCCAGGGCGGCTGCCACCTCGACCGGTGGATTGAGCGGAAGCAAATGGTCGAGCAGCATCGGAAAGCGAATTTGGATCAGCCGTACCACAGCGGGACAGGCAGAGCTGATGATCGGCTTTATGAGCTTGTGCTCCGCCTCCAGCTTGCGGGTCGCGTCCGAGATGACCTCCGCCGCGCGGGAAACCTCAAATACTTCGTCAAAGCCCATTTTCAAAAGACCGTTCAGAATGACATCAATATCGTCAAGGTTATGAAATTGTCCGTAAAGCGCCGGAGCGGGCAGGGCAATTTTATAGGAAAAATTGTCCATGCTCGACAGCGGATCGTAGATCGGCATTTTGGCATGATGGGGACAGACCCTGATGCACTCGCCACAGTCGATACACCGCTCGGACAGAATATGCGCTTTTCCGTTTCTGACCCGAATCGCCTCGGTAGGGCAACGCTTGATGCAGTTGATACAGCCCTTACAGCGCGATTCGTCCAGCGTAACGGAATGAAACCGATCTGGCATATTGATTTATCTCCATTCTGCCGCATTTGGTAACCACGAAAACAAAATCCCGCAGCGGCAAACGGGAATTTCGACATGACATTACGCTTTTGGCGTGATATATACCTTCATTGTGACGGTGGTGCCGACGCCGACTTCGCTTTCCACCGTCATTTCGTCGGTGTACTTTTTCATGTTCGGCAGACCCATACCAGCTCCAAAACCGAGCGAGCGGACATTGTCCGGCGCGGTGGAGTAACCGGCGGTCATGGCACGGTCAATATCTTCGATACCGGGACCGGTGTCTTTGAGCACCATTGTGATATCCTCGCCGGTGACCTCCACATCTACCGTACCGCCGTATGCGTGAATGACCATATTGATTTCGCCCTCGTACATGGCGATGGCGACCTTGCGGATCACCTCGGCGGGAATACCGAGCTGCCGCAGTGCTTTCTTTACGCTGCCGGACGCCTCACCCGCACGGGTGAAATCATCTCCCGGCACATCGTAATGCAGATGGATTCCGCTCACCGCTCACAACCTCCGCGCAGCCCATTGTCGTACAAAAGGCCACAGGCAGTAAACATACGGTAGCGGGTCTTCATCATCACAATGCCCCGTTCTTCCGCCAGCTCTACCACATCTTCGTTCGGCTCCTTGCCCCTGACAAACACGATGCAGACCATATCCATCATGTCCGCCGTCCGAACGACCTGCGGGTTGATCAGTCCGGTCAGCAGTACCGACTGATCCTTCACAAACGCCAGCACATCGCTCATCATGTCCGATCCGCAGGCAGTATGTACTTCACGGGACAGATCGGTGTCCTTGGTGATCACTTCACATTCCAAAATCTCCTTGATATCCTGTACAGTCATAGCTCGATCCTTTCTGCTTTGTGTTCAAAGCCTGTTTGTGTATATTATACTAAATTTTTTGCGACCTGTAAAGCATTTATGGGAAAGCCCGCGGATTTTTATCCGTTTGTCGAAAATTTCCCTTAAAAATGGAAGATTATGGAAATAGTAGACGGGAAATAGGGAAAAAGTCGAAAAAATTACAGGAAAATCACTGAAAAAGTTAAGATTACCACTTCCATTTTTCGTGGAGATTTGCTATAATGTGTTTAACGGATACCTCTGTGCCTTTTTTGCGGTGCGGGGTCCGGTAACCTGACAGAGAGTGAAGGAGGTCTGAGTGGTATGGCAAGTACCAAATCATCTATTCCGTTCACCGGCACGCCGGAGCAGGAGCGGGAATTGATGGCAGTCATTGCGGAACACAAGGAGCAGCAGGGTGCGCTGATGCCGGTTCTGCAGAAAGCGCAGGATATCTACGGATACCTGCCGATCGAGGTGCAGGAGATGGTTGCGGCAGGTCTGGGCGTTCCGCTTGAGGAGGTCTACGGCGTGTCTACCTTCTACTCACAGTTCTCGCTTTTCCCGAAGGGAGAGTACCGTATCTCGGTGTGTCTTGGCACCGCCTGCTATGTAAAGGGGTCGGGCGCTGTGTTTGACAGGCTGTCCGAAAAGCTGGGGATCAAAAACGGCGAATGTACGGCTGACAAAAAGTTTTCGCTTGACGCCTGCCGTTGTATCGGCGCCTGCGGTCTTGCGCCGGTGCTGACCGTGAACGATGAGGTTTACGGCAAGCTGACGCCGGACGATGTAGACAAGATCTTAGCGAAATACGCCTGATGCAGGAAATATCGTTAAATATTCTTGATGTGGCGGAAAACTCGGTCAAGGCGAAAGCGTCCTTGGTCGAGATTACCGTGTCGGAGCAGCCCGCCGTGGATCGCCTTACCGTGATGATCCGCGATAACGGCTGCGGCATGAATGAGGAGCAGCTTACAAAGGTGACCGATCCGTTCTTCACCTCACGCACCACCCGAAAGGTGGGGCTGGGCATTCCGTTTTTGAAGATGGCGGCGGAGATGACCGGCGGCAGTCTTGATATGACTTCCACGCCCGGCGTCGGCACCACCGTGAAGGCGACCTTCGGCTATCATCATATTGATAGAATGCCGCTCGGAAATCTGGTCGATACGGTCTGCACACTGGTGCAGTGCAATCCCGATATTGATTTTCTCTACACCCATCAATACGGCAAAGAAAAGTATGTCATGGATACCCGTGAGTTTCGTGCCGTTCTGGGCGATGTCCCGCTGAATACTCCCGATGTGATCGCCTATCTGCGCGATTATCTGCGGGAAGGGGATCGCGACCTTCAGCACGACGCTCCGCAAAACTGATAGAAAGGTGTTGTCAAGATGAAAAGCTTAGCAGAACTCAAAGCCATTCGCGAAAAAATGCAGAACAGCGTTGGTATGCGCGAGGACGCGGAAGATAATATTCGGGTCGTGGTCGGTATGGCGACCTGCGGTATCGCCGCCGGTGCGCGTCCGGTGCTGACCGCCTTTACGGACGAGGTGGCAAAGCGCGGGCTTCACAACGTCACGGTAACTCAGACCGGCTGTATCGGCATCTGCCAGTTTGAGCCGGTGGTCGAGGTGTATGAGCCGGGCAAGGAAAAGGTCACCTATGTGAAGATGACTGCGGAAAAGGCCGTGAAAGTGGTAAACGATCACCTCGTGAACGGCAATCCGATCACCGCCTATACCATAGGCGCAAACAGCTGACCGTAAAAAGGAGGAAATAAGATGGTTCGTTCACATGTACTGGTCTGCAGCGGTACCGGCTGTACCTCCTCCGGCAGTGAGGAGATCGTCCGGACACTGGAAGCAGAAATCGAAAAGCAGGGGCTTGCCGAGGAGGTTTCGGTCGTTCGTACCGGCTGCTTCGGACTCTGCGCGTTAGGTCCTATTATGATCGTCTATCCTGAGGGCTGCTTCTACAGCATGGTCAAGGTAGACGACATTCCTGAGATCGTCAGTGAGCATCTGCTCAAAGGGCGTATCGTCCGCCGTCTGCTCTATCAGGAGACGGTCAAGGAGGACGATGTCACTTCTCTGAATGAGACGCCCTTTTATAAAAAGCAAAAGCGTGTTGCGCTGCGCAACTGCGGCGTGATCAACCCCGAGGAAATCGACGAGTATAACGGCATGGGCGGCTATGAGGCGCTCGGTAAGTGCCTGACCGAGTATACGCCGGAGCAGGTCATTCAAATCATAAAGGATTCCGGTCTGCGCGGCAGAGGCGGCGGCGGATTCCCGACCGGCGTGAAGTGGTCGCTGGCGGCGGCGAATCAGGCGGATCAGAAGTATGTCTGCTGTAACGCCGACGAGGGTGACCCCGGCGCGTTCATGGATCGTTCGATCCTCGAAGGCGACCCCAATGTGGTGATCGAGGCGATGGCGATCGCGGGCTATGCGATCGGTGCTTCGCAGGGCTATGTGTATATCCGTGCCGAGTACCCGATTGCGGTCAAGCGTTTGCAGATCGCAATCGATCAGGCAAGAGAGTACGGCCTGCTGGGTAAGGACATCTTCGGCACCGGCTTTAACTTTGATCTGGACATTCGTCTGGGCGCCGGCGCGTTTGTCTGCGGTGAGGAAACCGCGCTGATGACCTCGATCGAGGGTCGCCGCGGTGAGCCGCGTCCCCGTCCGCCGTTTCCGGCACAAAAGGGTCTGTTCCAGAAGCCGACCATTCTCAACAATGTAGAGACTTATGCGAATATCCCGCAGATTATCTTGAATGGTGCGGATTGGTTTGCATCGATGGGCGCCGAGCGTTCGAAGGGCACCAAGGTGTTCGCGCTGGGCGGTAAGATCGAGCATACCGGTCTGGTGGAGATCCCGATGGGCACCACCCTCCGCGAGATCATCGAGGAGATCGGCGGCGGTATCCCGAACGGGAAGAAGTTCAAAGCGGCACAGACCGGCGGACCTTCCGGCGGCTGTATTCCGGCTTCTTTGATTGACACACCGGTCGATTACGACAACCTCATCGAGATCGGCTCCATGATGGGCTCGGGCGGACTGATCGTTATGGACGAGGACACCTGCATGGTGGATATGGCGAAGTTCTTCCTCGAGTTCACGGTCGATGAGTCCTGCGGTAAATGTACGCCCTGCCGCGTCGGCACCAAGCGTATGTATGAGATGCTCGAGAAGATCTGCGACGGCAAAGCGACCATGGAGGATCTTGACAAGTTAGAGGAGCTTTGCTACTACATCAAGGCAAACTCTCTCTGCGGTCTCGGTCAGACGGCGCCGAATCCGGTGCTTTCCACCCTCCGCTATTTCCGCGACGAGTATGTTGCTCATATCGTGGATAAAAAGTGTCCTGCCGGCGTATGTAAGAGCCTGCTGCAATATGTGATCGATCCGGATAAGTGCCGCGGCTGTACGCTCTGTGCGCGCGTTTGTCCGGCGGGTGCGATCGAAGGCTCGGTCAAGAATCCGCATAAGATCGATCCGGACAAGTGCCTTAAGTGCGGCGCCTGCATGGAAAAATGTAAATTCGGCGCAATTTCAAAACAGTAAGAAAGGTGGTGCCTCTTTTGGAAAATGTAAATATCAAAATCAATGGCATGCCTTACAGTGTGCCGAACGGAATTACCATTCTCGAAGCCTGTCAGATGAACGGAATCCGCGTTCCGACCCTCTGCTACTTAAAGGAGATCAACGAGATCGGCGCCTGCCGTATGTGCGTGGTCGAGGTAAAGGGCGCCCGCAGTCTGGCGGCGGCGTGTGTCTATCCGGTCAACGACGGTATGGAAGTCACGACCAATTCTCCCGCTTTGCAGAAATCGAGAAAAGCAACGCTGGAGCTGCTGTTGTCCAACCATAACCGCTCCTGCCTTTCCTGCGTTCGCAGCGGCGACTGCGAATTGCAGCGTCTCTGCCATGAATACGGCGTAGACAATGAGGAACGGTACACCGGCGAGAAAACGCCCTCCGAGATTGACGATAGCGCACCGCATATGTACCGCGATAACAGCAAGTGCATTCTTTGCCGCCGCTGTGTGGCAGCCTGCGATAAGCTGCAGTCGGTCGGCGTGATCGGCGCGAATCAGCGTGGCTTCAAAACCCATATCGGCTGTGCGTTCGATCAGGATCTGGCGGACGTCGCCTGCGTTTCCTGCGGTCAGTGCATCGTGGCTTGTCCGACCGGCGCGCTCTCCGAGAAGGACGACACCGATAAGGTGTGGGCGGCGCTCAACGATCCTACCAAGCATGTGGTGGTCAACACCGCACCCTCTATTCGGGTGACGCTGGGCGAGGCATTCGGTATGCCGATCGGCACGAATGTGACCGGCAAGATGGTCGCCGCGCTGCGTAGGCTCGGCTTTGCCAAGGTGTTTGATACCGATGTCGGCGCCGACCTCACCATCGTGGAGGAAGCAAACGAATTTGTCGAGCGGGTACAAAACGGCGGTAAGCTGCCGATGATCACCTCCTGCTCGCCCGGCTGGGTCAAGTTCTGTGAGCATAATTTCCCCGATTTCATTGACAATCTTTCCAGCTGCAAATCGCCGCAGCAGATGTTCGGCGCTGTTGTCAAGACATGGTATGCCGAGAAGAACGGTCTGGATCCGAAGGACATCGTGGTCGTCAGCATCATGCCCTGCACCGCCAAGAAGTTCGAGGTGGGCAGAGACGATGAGGACGCGGCTGGCGTGCCCGACGTGGATATTGCGCTGACCACCCGTGAGCTTGCACGTATGATCAACCGCGCCGGTATCGAGTTTGCCGCTCTGCCGGACGAGGAGTTCGATGTACCTCTCGGTATCGCCAGCGGCGCCGGTCATATCTTCGGCGCGACCGGCGGCGTGATGGAGGCGGCGCTCCGCACCGCAGTTGAGACCCTGACCGGTGACAAGCTCGAAAAGCTCGATTTCACCGATGTACGCGGTACCAAGGGCATCAAGGAAGCCAGCTATCATGTGGCGGGCATCGATGTCAAGGTGGCGGTCGTTTCGGGGCTTGCCAATGCACGCGCTCTGCTGGAGAAGGTGCAAAAGGGCGAGGCGGAATATCACTTCATCGAAGTGATGGCGTGCCCGGGCGGCTGCGTCAACGGTGGCGGTCAGCCCACACAGCCTGCGTCGGTGCGGAACTTCACCGATCTGGCAGGTATTCGCGCCAAGGCACTCTACGATGCGGACGCAGGACTGGAGCTGCGGCAATCGCACAAGAGTCCGGTGATGAAGGTACTGTATGATGAGTACTTCGGTAAGCCGGGCAGCCACAAGGCGCATGAAGTGCTGCATACCACCTATGTGGCAAGAAGCAGATTCTAAAAAGCAGACTAAAATCCCGTCCCTTTTGGGACGGGATTTTAGTCTGTCGAAAAAGCAATCAGAAACGGAAAAATTTATAATCCGTCACGGAGGCGGCATGTACCGCCGCAGTGACACCTTGAGAGAAAACCGGTGCAGGCGGTGTCAGAATTGGCGCAAGCCAAGCCGGTTTTCGACGAAAAGGGGGAATCGGGGGAAAAACAAAGAGCAAGGCGAGCTTTAGCGAGTGAAGCGATTGTGTTTGTCCCTCGAAGCGTGGCGATGGTATCGCCACGCTCAAATCCCGTCCCTTTTGGGGGCGGGATTTTTTTGCTTCTTATACGGTCGGCGGCGTTTCGTCGCAGGCGTCGGGATCAAGTCGGGGCGGGAAAAACTCGTTGACCGGAAACTTGATCTGCTTGAACAGCTCGCAGGGATCGTCGGTCGTGGTGGTGCATTCCTTATCCGGAATACTGAAATCGTAGATCGGCACCATCATCTGTACCTCGCGCTCCAGCTGGACAATCGAGAACAAGCCGATGGTGATCAAAACCACATTGCTTCGGTTGTCGTTGTTTGCCGCAAAATTGCCTTCAAAGGCTGCCGCGATCCGGTCGGGGATATTGACGATCGGTTCCCCGCAGCAGGGCGAATATTCGCACAGCCGGCAGGCGAGACAGATCGGATCCACCACCTGCACCCGCGCAAGCGGGAGATTGGCGGGGAAGTTACCGCCACTCTCGTCGGGCATACCCCACATGACTGAGGAAAAGGTTTTCACGCTTCCCTCACTGCCGTAGAGGATCACCTTTTTGCTGAAGGTGGCAAGCCCGCAAACAGGGGTCGGGCTGCACATCGGAGATAAGTACGCTTCCAGCTCTACTCGGAAGAAGAAGGTCATATCCACCGAATAAAAGCCTGTGTTGAACGGAACCGGCTCTACGTCCATAAATACATTCAATACGGTGATGTGCCGGCTTTTTACACTGATCGCCTGATCAATGATCTGCTGTCCCGCATCGGTAAAGGTTACCCGCAGATCTTCCAAACAGTCCTTGTCGCTGCATGAGTCGTAGATCCGCCCGGTGTCGATGCAGACAGCCTCTTTGAAGCAGTTGGAGCCGCTTCCGCCGCCGAGTGGGGCAAATGAGTTATCTGCTGCCATAGAAAGTCCTCCTGATTAAGAGTAGTAAAAGCATATCGCTTTCCCTACATTCTATGGCGGCGATGACAAAAAGGTGCCGGAAAACTATTCTTTTTGGAGACGGGCGAAGTTTGCCATGATCTTCTTTTTTCCGATCCCGTCAAAGTCGATTTCCACCAGCGTGTCGTTTCCCATTTTGGTCATGCTTAAAACCGTTCCGACGCCGAATGCGCGGTGTACCACCCGATCTCCGATGGTATAAGAAAGGCTTTCGGTCTGTTCTGCCGACTTCGCTGCCATGCCGACCGTCCTGCCGGAAGCAGTTCCTCTGCGGGGCGGAAAGGTGCGCATCGGTTTTTGGTGCGTCCGCAGGGAAAAGGCGGCGTCCTCCATATCGCGCAGCTCGATCGGTATTTCCTCCACAAATCGCGAAACGGGGTTTCGGCTGACCGAGCCGTAGAGCATTCTCTCGGCGGCGGAAAGGAGATACAGCTTCTGCTTGGCGCGTGTAATGCCGACATAGGCAAGCCGCCGTTCTTCTTCCAATTCCGCGGCGTTTTTAAGGTTGCGGGAGGAAGGGAAGATATTTTCCTCCATGCCCGCAATAAAGACGATCGGGAACTCCAGTCCCTTGGCGGAGTGGAGAGTCATCAAAACCACGCAGTCCTCCGCCTGATTCATGGTGTCAAGATCGGTGTAGAGCGCGACCTCCTCCAAATATCCGGCAAGATCGGTAGGATCGTTTTCTTCGCCGTATTTGAGCAGGGCGGATTTCAGCTCGGCAATATTCTCCAGCCGCATCGCGCCTTCCTCGCCCTGTGCCAGCAGCATTTTCTCATAGCCGCTTTCCCGCATCACTTCGTCCAGCAGCTTGTCGAGGGTCAGATTTCCCACCTGCACTCTCAGCCGCTCGATCAAATCTGTAAAGGCTTTCAGCTTTCCTGCCGATCTTTCCAGCGTGGGGTAAGCGTCAGCACTTTGCAGCACCTCGTATACCGATTGCTCTGTTCCCGAAGCGATGGAAACGGCTTTTTGCACCGTGGTGTCTCCGATTCCCCGCTTCGGCTCATTGATGATACGGGTCAGTCTCACCGCATCGCTCGGATTTTGCAGAACGGTGAGATAGGAGATGATGTCCCGAATCTCTTTCCGGTCAAAGAACTTCGTGCCGCCGAACACGCGGTAGGGAATACCGGAGCGGAGAAACCGCTGTTCAATGCTCTGGGATTGTGCGTTCATGCGGTAGAGAACGGCATGATCGCCGAATTTCCCGCCCGCTGCCACATCTTTCAGCACCGTTTCCGCGATAAAGTCCGCCTCGTCCCGCTCACTTTTGCCGCGATAGCAGTAGATTTTGTCACCTTTTTTCCGATCCGTCCAAAGCTCCTTGCCCTTCCGTCCGAGGTTGTTGGCGATCACCCGATTGGCGGCGTCCAAAATCGGTTGGGTGGAGCGGTAGTTCTGCTCTAAACGGATCACCTTTGCACCGGCAAACTGCTCCTCAAAGCTCAGAATATTCTCGATGGTGGCGCCCCGAAAGCGATAGATGCTCTGGTCATCGTCACCGACCACGCAAATATTTTTCCGCTCGGCGGCAAGCAGGCTGACCAGCCGGTATTGGGCGTGGTTGGTGTCCTGATATTCGTCTACCAGCAGATAGCGATACCGGTTTTGATAATAGGCGAGCCGATCCGGAAATTTGGTGAACAGCTCCACCGTCAGCCGGATCAAATCGTCAAAATCCACCGCGTTTGCCTGCATCAGCCGCTTTTGATAGGCATTATATAATATTGCAATCACACTTTTTCGATAGTCGTCGCCGGTTTCATTTTTATATGCCTGCGGGCTGATCATGCTGTCTTTGGCATGGCTGATCGAAGTTAAAACCGATTTCGGCGGGAACAGCTTGTCGTCAATATTCTGATCCCGCATACACTGCTTCATCACCCGCACCGAATCATCGGTATCGTAAATAGTAAAATTGCTTTTGTAGCCCAGCAGTTCGATCTCACACCGCAATATCCGCACACAGCAGGAGTGAAAGGTGCCTGCCGTCACTTCATTTGCGGCGTCCGGTCCCAGTATCTGCTCCAGCCGGTCCTTCATCTCGTTGGCGGCTTTGTTGGTAAAGGTGATCGCCAGAATATGCCACGGGAATACCGGACGGTCTGCCAGCAGCCGATCTACCTCGCCCTCATCGCAGGGCTGTCCTTTTGCTGCCTTAGTAAGCAGTGAGAGTTCATCTTCGGTATAATCGGGAATGTGATCGGAAAAATAGGCGTTCCCGTATCGGATCAGATAGGCGACCCGTTGTACCAGCACGGTGGTCTTACCGCTTCCCGCGCCTGCTAAAATCAGAACCGGTCCGTTTGCCGTAAACACCGCCTGCCGCTGCTGCTCGTTCAGCCGTCCGAATTTTTGCTCTAAGATTTGCTTTCGTAAGCTTTGTATCTCCATTGTCATGCTCCTGTCCATAAAAACGGTCTGCCGCCCTTGCAGCCGCAGACCGTTTAAGTTATATCAGTTTTCGCTCATCACAGTATTCACAGGTCAGCATATCGCCGTGATTGCAAAAGTAGTGGGGAAGATACCCCTCTGTATTTGTGACGCAGTTGGGATTGCCGCACCGCTCATGCGGGATCTCCTTTCCGTCAAAGGGACGGTATCTGCCCGTTTGACGAAGCAGGAAAAGAATCAGCGACATTCTGGCATACACGCCGTAGATCGCCTGCTTAAAATAGAGGGCGCGGGGATCGCTGTCCACCTCCACCAAAACCTCGTCCACGCGGGGAAGCGGGTGGAGAATCTTCAGGCTGCTTTTTGCCCGAGCAAGCTTTTTACGATCCAGCACATAGGTGCTTTTTTGCCGTTCGTATTCCGCCTCCGAGGGGAACCGTTCCCGCTGGATACGGGTCATATAAAGCACATCGAGCTTGTCGATCGCTTCCTCCAGCGAGAAAATTTCCTCATACCGACAACCTGCCGAGCGGATCGTGTCCTTTAAGTAGGAGGGGAGTGCGAGCTCCCGCGTGGAGATCAGGATAAACTTTGTGTGGAAATGGGTCATCGCCTGAATCAGGGAGTGGACCGTTCGCCCATATTTGAGATCGCCGCACAGCCCGACGGTCAGTCCGTCCAGCGTGCCGACCTCCTTTTTGAGGGTGACCAGATCGGTTAGCGTCTGGGTGGGGTGAAGATGTCCGCCGTCCCCCGCGTTGATAACGGGACAGCCCGAAAAGAGTGTGGCAGCCTTTGCGGAGCCCTCTACCGGATTTCGCATTGCCATGATGTCCGCATAGCCGCTGACCACCTGAATGGTGTCCTTGAGGTTTTCCCCCTTGGCAACCGAGCTGTTGCTGGGGTTGTCGAAACCGATGATTCTGCCGCCCAGCCGCAGCATGGCGGTTTGGAAGGACATCTGGGTGCGGGTCGAAGGCTCGTAAAAGAGGGTGGCGAGGATCTTGTTTTCACAGCAGCCGTAAAAATCCTCCGGTTTTTCCTCGATTTGAAGCGCGAGGTCGATGATCTCCTCCCACTCCGGCATCGAAAGATCGTGAAAAGCAATAAGATGTCGGATCGACATAAAGCTGCACTTCCTTCCGTTTTTCCCTTATTCCTATCATACCAGACTTTTTGCTTCTTGACAAGCAGTCACTTGTCCGTGGCGCAAAAATGTGGTAAACTGATAAGGAGGTGAGAGCCATGCGGGATATCCTTGTTTTTGCCGGATATACTTTTCTGGTGCTGGCACTGATTTTTCTGGTGCTGATTGTCATGGAGCGCGCTTATCGGAAAAAAGCCGCCACACCAAGACCGCCCGTTCGCGCCACACTGGTCGCTCGCCGCACCGAGGCGGCAGCCGTGCTGCCCTCTCAAGGGGATAGCCGGATCGCCTATTATGCGGCATTCTTGCTCGAAAACGGCGACCGGCGAGAGCTGCGGGTCACCGCCGAGCAGTTTTCTCTCTGGCAGGAGGGGGAGAGCGGCATACTGGAGGAATCGGACGGCGCCGTTACCTCCTTTCAGGTTGACAACACGAAAGAAACATGATAAAATAAATATGAACATTTGTTCTTTTCGGTGGTGAGCAAGATTGAGCGAGAAAAACAGCTTTGACCTCCAAGCGCCCTATCAGCCGACCGGCGATCAGCCGCAGGCGATTGCAAAGCTGGTCGAGGGGATCAAACGGGGCGATAAGGAGCAGACCCTGATGGGGGTGACCGGCTCCGGCAAGACCTTTACCATGGCGAATGTGATCGCCGCGGTCAACCGTCCCACGCTGGTGCTGGCGCATAATAAAACGCTCGCCGCACAGCTTTGCAGTGAGCTGAAGGAGTTTTTTCCGCATAATGCGGTGGAATACTTCGTCTCCTACTACGATTACTATCAGCCGGAAGCGTATATCCCCAATACCGATACTTATATTGAAAAGGATTCCGCCATCAACGACGAGATCGACAAGCTCCGTCACTCCGCTACCTCGGCATTGGCGGAGCGGCGAGATGTCGTCATCGTCAGCAGCGTGTCCTGCATCTATTCGCTTGGCAGTCCGCTCGATTACCGGAATATGGTCATCAGTCTCCGCACCGGCATGGAAAAATCGCGGGAGGAACTGATCAAAAAGCTGGTGGAGATTCAGTATGAGCGAAACGACATCAATTTTGTTCGAAATAAATTTCGGGTGCGGGGCGATGTGGTGGAAATTTTTCCCGCCTATTCGGGCGATACCGCCATTCGGGTAGAGTTCTTCGGGGACGAGATCGACCGGATCAGCGAGGTGAACACCCTGACCGGCGAGGTGAAGGCAACGCTTTCCCATGCGGCGATCTATCCCGCTTCCCATTATATCGTGCCGCCCGATAAGCTCCAAAAGGCGATCCGTGACATTGAGGACGAATTGCAGGAACGGATTCGCTATTTTGAAAGCAAGGGTATGCTCCTGGAAGCACAACGTATCTCCCAGCGGACGCTCTACGATATTGAAATGCTCACCGAGATCGGTTTCTGCAAGGGGATCGAAAACTACTCCCGTGTGCTGTCCGGCAGACCGGCGGGCAGTATGCCGTTTACACTGCTGGATCACTTCCCAAAGGACTTTCTTTTGATTGTGGACGAATCCCATGTCACCATTCCGCAGGTGCGGGGTATGTATTTCGGGGACCGCGCCCGAAAGGAAACGCTGGTCGATTACGGCTTTCGGCTTCCGTCCGCCTATGACAACCGCCCTCTTGATTTTGATGAGTTTTACAGCAAGCTGGGGCAGGTGATCTATGTCAGCGCCACGCCCGGTCCGTTTGAGCGGGAGCACAGCACCCGCCTGGTGGAACAGGTGATCCGTCCGACCGGACTGCTTGATCCCGAGGTGATCGTCAAGCCGACCGAGGGTCAGATTGAGGATATCCTCTCCGAAATCCATCTGCGGACGGCGAAAAACGAGCGGGTGCTGATCACTACGCTCACAAAAAAGATGGCGGAGGACCTCACCTCCTTTTTGGAGGGAATGGGGGTCAAGGTGCGGTATATGCACCATGATGTGGACACCATGGAGCGAATGGAGATCATTCGCGATCTGCGGCTGGGCGAGTTTGATGTGCTGGTCGGGATCAACCTGCTGCGGGAGGGGCTGGACCTGCCCGAGGTGTCCCTTGTCTGCATTCTCGATGCGGATAAGACCGGCTTTTTGCGAAGCGAGACTTCACTGGTGCAGACGATTGGCCGTGCGGCGCGAAACGCCGAGGGAAAGGTGATCCTCTATGCCGATACCGTTACACCGGCGATGGAGAACGCAATCAGCGAAACATTGCGCCGCCGTTCGATCCAGCAGGCGTACAATGAGGAGCATGGGATCACACCGAAAACGATCCAAAAAGATGTGCGGGAGATACTGGAAATTTCTGCGCCGTCCTCCGACGCACGGGGAAAGAACGGCAAACGCCTGACCAAAAACGAGCGGGAGGCGCTGATCAAAAAGCTGGAGCGTGAGATGCGGTACGCCGCCAAGCTATTGGAGTTTGAGCAGGCGGCATATCTGCGGGATAAAATCAAAAAGCTGAAAGGCGAAGAATAATGGCAACAGATAAACTGATCATACATGGTGCAAGAGAACACAATCTGAAAAATATTGACTTGGAGATACCGCGTGACAAGCTGATCGTCTTTACAGGGCTTTCCGGCTCGGGAAAGTCCTCTCTGGCATTTGACACGATTTACGCGGACGGACAGCGGCGGTATATGGAGAGCTTGTCCTCCTATGCGCGTCAGTTTTTGGGGCAGATGGAAAAGCCGGACGTCGATTCGATTGAGGGGTTGTCGCCCGCCATTTCGATCGACCAGAAAACCACCTCCCGCAATCCGCGCTCGACCGTCGGCACCGTGACCGAGATTTACGATTATCTCCGCCTGCTCTATGCGCGGATCGGGAAACCGCATTGTCCCTACTGCGGGCGGGAGATCACACAGCAGACAATCGACCAGATCGTGGATCAGGTGCTGCGGCTTCCCGAGGGGAGCCGGATCCAGATCTTGGCGCCAATCGTCAAGGATAAAAAAGGCACCCAGCAAAAGGAACTGGAAAAGGCGCGGAAAAGCGGCTTCGTGCGGGTGCGGGCGGACGGCAATATCTACGATCTCTCGGAGGAGATCACCCTCGAGAAGAATAAGCGCCATACGGTCGAGATCGTGGTGGATCGGCTGGTGATACGGGGAGATGTGACCTCACGGCTGACCGATTCGCTTGAGGTCGCCGCTTCGTTGACCGGCGGCATCATGCTGGTGGCGGTGCAGGACGGGGAGGAGTTGCTGTTTTCCCAGAACTATGCCTGTCCGGAGCATGGCGTGAGCATCGAAGAGCTCACACCGCGTATGTTTTCCTTCAACAATCCCGCCGGCGCCTGCAAGACCTGTACCGGTCTCGGCACCTTTTTGCGGGTGGACCCTGCGCTGGTGATCCCGAACCGCTCTCTTTCGATTCGGGGCGGCGCGATCAAGGCAAGCGGCTGGTATTTTGGTCAAAGCGGTACGATTGCCCAGATGTATTATGAGGGTCTGGCGGCGCATTACGGTTTTTCGCTTGATACGCCGGTCTGCGATCTGCCGGAAAAGGTTGTGGATATTCTGCTTTATGGCTCGGGCAGTGAGCGGATCAAAATGGTGCGTCAAAACGAGTATGGGGAAGGGGTATACCATACCGTTTTTGAGGGGATTATCCCCAATCTGGAGCGTCGCTTCCGCGAGACGAAAAGCAGCTTTATTCGGGACGAGATCACCCAGACCATGTCTGCGGTGGAATGCCCCGACTGCCACGGCAAGCGGCTGAATGACGAGGTGCTTGCCGTCACGGTCGGCGGAAAGAACATCAGTGATTTCTGCGCCATGTCGGTGACCGATGCGCTGTCGTTTATGGGTGAGCTCGAGCTGACCGATCGGGAGCAGATGATCGCGGCGAGCATTCTCAAGGAGATACGGGAACGGCTGGGCTTTCTGCAAAGCGTGGGGCTTTCCTATCTCACCCTCAGCCGAAGCGCCGCGTCTCTTTCGGGCGGTGAGAGCCAGCGAATCCGGCTTGCCACCCAGATCGGTTCCTCGCTGGTCGGCGTGCTGTATATTTTAGATGAGCCTTCGATCGGGCTGCATCAGCGGGACAACAATAAACTCATCGCCACCCTTCGCCGTCTGCGCGATCTCGGCAACACCCTGATCGTGGTGGAGCATGACGAGGATACCATGCGCGCCGCCGATTATCTGGTGGACATCGGACCGGGCGCCGGCGTGCACGGCGGCGAGATCGTCTGTGCCGGAACGGTGAAGGAGATCGAGTCCTGCGAGGCTTCGGTGACAGGGCAGTATTTAAGCGGGCGCGCCATGATCCCCGTGCCGAAAAAGCGGAGGAAGGGAAACGGGAATTTCCTGACGGTGCGGGGCGCCGCGCAGAATAACCTAAAGAACATCAATGTTTCTATTCCGCTTGGCACCTTCACCTGCGTGACCGGCGTATCCGGTTCGGGCAAGTCCTCGCTGGTCAATGAGATCATTTATAAGTATCTTGCCTCTGCACTCAACAATGCCCGCACCAGAGCCGGAAAGCATAAGAAGATCGAGGGAATGGAGCATCTCGACAAGGTGATCGCGATCGACCAGTCACCAATCGGCAGAACGCCCCGTTCCAATCCCGCAACCTACACCGGCGTGTTTACCGATATCCGTGAGGTGTTCGCCCAAACGCCCGACGCCAAGCAGCGCGGCTACAACAGCAGCCGGTTCTCCTTCAATGTCAAGGGCGGTCGCTGTGAGGCGTGCGAGGGGGACGGTATTCTGAAAATTGAGATGCACTTTCTGCCGGATATTTTCGTCCCCTGCGAGGTCTGCAAAGGGCATCGGTACAACCGCGAAACGCTGGAGGTGCAGTATAAGGGAAAGAGCATCTACGATGTGCTGGAAATGACGATTGAGGAAGCGGCAGAGTTTTTCTCGGCTGTGCCGAAGATCGCCAATCGCTTTCGGACCATCTGCGATGTCGGACTGGGCTATGTAAAGGTGGGTCAGCCTGCCACCACCCTTTCGGGCGGCGAGGCACAGCGGGTCAAGCTGGCGGCGGAGCTGTCACGAAAAAGTACCGGACGCACCCTCTATATTCTGGACGAGCCGACGACCGGTCTACACACCGCCGATGTCCACAGTCTGATCAAGGTGCTGCAAAGACTGGTAGACGCAGGGAATACGGTACTGGTCATCGAACACAATCTGGAGGTCATCAAAACAGCGGACTATGTGATCGATCTGGGACCGGAGGGCGGCGATCAGGGCGGCAGAATCGTGGCGACCGGCACGCCCGAGAAGGTCGCGGCGTGTAAACGCTCCTATACCGGTCAGTTTCTCAAAACGGTGCTGGAACGCAAAAAGGAGGAGTAGCGATGCCGGAAGAAGCAGGGTGCGGCTGGCGGCAGGGCGATCCGCTGCTTTGCAGCTATCATGATCGGGAATGGGGCATTCCGGTGCATGACGATCGCAGGCAGTTTGAGCATCTGACGCTGGAAGCGATGCAGTGCGGGTTAAGCTGGCTTCTGATCCTCAAAAAGCGGGAGGCGATTCGGGAAGCGTTTGCGGATTTTGACCCCAAACAGGTCGCTACCTTTACCGAGGACGATGTGACGCGGATTCTTTCGATCCCGAATATGATACGCTCCGTTCCGAAAATCAGGGCAATCATTCAAAACGCGCAGGTGTTTTTGGAGATAGAAAGGGAATACGGGTCGTTTGACAGTTGGCTATGGTCCTTTACCGGAAATAAAACCTTTGTTTACCCTAGTCATCAGCAGGGCTGTCCCGCTTCTAACGAGCTTTCGGACCGCGTGGCGGCAGAGCTGAAAAAGCGGGGCATGCGGTATCTCGGCTCGATCACCCTCTATTCGCATCTGCAGGCGGTCGGGCTGATCAACGATCATGCGGCAACCTGCCCGCAGTATGCCTACATCAACTCCCATTACCCGATCGCGGTACAGAAATAGAAAAGCGGCAACCGAGCAGGTTGCCGCTTTTGTCGTCCTATTCTTATATGCCTGCCATGACGGTGCCGGTACAGATCTGGTGCCAGAGATTGCACTGAGTACCCAGCATATCACAGTCCTCCGCTTTCTTCCGCCCGTCGAAGAACAGGCGGTCGCAGGCAAGCTCCTCCAGCTTATCCACCTCACCGTTGAGATAGGCGTTGATCCGGCGGGAAGCGGAGTGCGCACGGGAGATCACGCCGGAAATACGGATATCCTGCACCTCAAAGCCGAAGGCTTTGTTTTCCTGAATCCACTGTTCCTCCAGCGTTTCCTTGAGCGCGGAAGCACGGCTTGCGATCCGCGGAAGAATTTCGTTTGCCAGCTTTTTGAGCGCCGCACGGTCGTTTTTGTCATAGGCGTCCTTGAGCTGAAGTCCCACGATGCTCTTATATTCCAGCACCGAGGCAAGCTGTGCCAGCGTGCGGAACTGTACCGCATAATCGGGATTTCTCTTTTCCGCTTCAAACAGAGCCTTAGCGATTTTGCCGTAGAAAGCGCCGAAATCCATCTTGGCGTGCCGGTCAAAAATGCCCATCATCGGGTCTTGGAACAGCAGATATTTGCAGGGGTTGGACGCCTGCTGCAAGGGCAGCTTGCCCTCTGGACCGTTGAGCTGATCCATCAGCAGAAAATCGTCGATCTCCGCACCGAAGCAGGCTTTGAAACGGCTTGCCAGCTCCTCATCGGTGATGTGGGGGTTAAATCCGCACTCGGCAAAAAGCAGGAGAGAGGGAAGGGCGGAAAAGATACTGGCGTCCGCTCCGTTGTCGCCCCATGCGGTGGAGAACACCTTGGTCACGCCATGCTCAAGGCAGCTTTGGAGCGCCAGCCTGGAGACCTTGATGCTGTGGTGATTGGTGGGCGCATAGCCCGACCACCGCCACGCACCGCCGGCGAAAATAATATGGTCGTTGAACTTTAAATGCTGATCCATAATGTGGTCGTACCGCTCTTTGCTCTTGGCATAATAGTCCCAGTAAACCAGCGTTACGCCCTTCGGCACTCTTTTTAACTTCTCATAGGCAGCCTCGCTGTCCATGGATTCGCTGCCGTAGCCGGAATCCTCGTCCTGTGTGCCGATCAGGTGGAAGAACATATCGCTCCACATCATCGGGGTAAAGTTATACTTCTTGCAGATCTCGATCACACGCTCCAAATGGCGGCACATGATCTCAAAGCGATCCTCATATCCGTGAATATCCTGGAATTTGCCTCGTCCCAGCATCCACGCCTCGTCCATGCCGATGTGAATCTGTGAGCTGGAGAAAGCGTCCCGACAGGAGGAGATCATATCCTCGATCAGCCGGTAGGTGCGCTCGTCATCGGTCAGCAGGATATCCGCCACATCGTTGATCGGTCGGTATTCCGCCCAGCGCACCACGCACTGTAAATGCGCCAGCGTCTGGATACAGGGGACAAGCTCGATCCCAAAGAGCTTGGCGTAAGCGTCCAGCTCCTTCAATTCCTCGGTGGAATACCTGCCGCGCATATAGCCGTAATAGGGCTGATTTTTCACCTCATAAGTGTCCTCGGTGTACAGCATCATCATGTTGCAGCCCATCAGCGCAAACTGCCGGATCAGCTTCTTGACCGTCCTCACCTTCAGCACGGCGTTGCGGGAGCAGTCGATCATGGTACCGTTGCTTTCAAAGACGCACTTTTGCGAGATCGAATAGCTTTCCTCTCCGTCATGCTCCTTTACAATGGAAAGCCCCCGAAAAAGAAGCACCTGCTGCTGATAGGTGATCTCCACCGTATCACCTGTTTTGGTGACGGTCAGCCCTTCATGGTCGGGATCGTTGTGGCAGTGCAGCAGAAGACCGTCTGCCGAAACCTCAGCCCCAAGCTCGGTCAGAATTTCTTCGACAGCCTTTGTAAGATGAAATGAGGATTCTGTTACTTTCATGAGATAAAATTCCTCCGTTACTACCGGACAGGTGTTTTTTGCTTTAAGTAACAGAATATCATGTTCCTTTTGCTTTTGCAAGGGTTTTCTTTCTTTTTTTTGGGATTTCCGCAACATTTTTGATCTCGGGCAAAACGGCGGATTTCAGGACGGCAAAACACGAAAAAGAAAGAGGATCACACTCGCCGTAATCAAAACCGCGAGCAGTACCTTTACACTCCGTTTCATCGGTCGGTTTCCTCGGTAAATTCTTCCAATGTTATGCCGGCGTTGGTGATCGCTCTTGCCGCTCCGATCCCGACAAAGCGGTAGTGCCACGGTTCATAAGTGATACCGGTGATCTTGTCCTTGCCTGCGGGATAGCGGAGGATAAAGCCGTACTCTGCCGCATGGTCAAAAAGCCATTGCTGGGCTTTTTCCGTATCGGTATCCGCGTCGCCGCCCAGATCAAGCGCCAGTCCGGTTTGATGCTCGCTTTCCCCGGGTCGCTGCACCTCCTGCTCTGCCTTTTTTCGCGCAAAAAATGGGAACATACCTTTCTCCCGATAGACGCCGATCTTCTCGTCCAATTCCGCTTGTTGCTCCGCGCGGGAACGGTAGGCGGAATGGACTGTGAGCGCCACGCCGTCCCGTTTCGCCGCTGCAAATAATTCCGTCAGGGGAGAACGGACCGCCTCATGTACCTGTACGCCGTACACTTCTGTCAGCGGCGGCGCATAGTCCTCCGGCAGCGGGTGCTTGCGGTTGACCAGTATCAAAAGCGGATCCTTCTGCGCGGTAATGGTTGCGGTTTCCCTTGTTAAAAGGAAATGTTCGCCCAGAAAGCTGCCGATCGCCGTTGTGGAGAAAAAGAGGCATACTCCCACCACCAGTGTGAGGATTACGGCGTATAAGAGCAAAAGCGCCTTTCTGTGATTCGGTGAAGCTTTCATATCATTTTCTCCTTTCCGGCTTTTTCTTTATGTTAGCGCGGAAAGGGGAGAAATGCTTCACTTTTTACTTACCGATTTCTTACAATTTTCGCACAAAAATACCTGCCTTGCGGCGGGTATCCCTAGAAGGTGGCGGAGGTTTCACGGCAGGGGAGCCGAACCGTAATGCTGATGGTCTGATCGGCGCTTTGGGCGGTGATGCTGCCGCCATGCAGCCCCACAAGCTGTTTGGCGATCGCAAGCCCCAGTCCGGCGCCGCCAGTTTTGCTGCTCCGCGCCGCGTCCAGACGGTAGAACTGATCGAAAATCCGTTCCAGCTTTTCGGGCGGGATCGTCTGTCCACGGTTGCGGCAGGTGATCTCCAGAATATTTCCCTTCCGTTCGGCAGACAGAGTAATCACGCCGGAAGAAAAGCTGTAATTGACCGCGTTTCGCAGAATGTTATCCAATACCCGCTGCATCTTGTCCGGATCGCAGGTCAAAGCAAGACCGGCAGGACAGCTCAGATCGATTTGCAGCTCTTTTTCCGCCAGCATCGGTTGAAATTCAAACACAATCTGCTCCAGCATACGGGAAAGGCTGACCGTTTTCGGCTCCAGCGTGACGGCAGTGAGGTTGAAACGGGTGATCTCGAAAAACTCGTTGATCAGGTCCTCCAGCCGCAGCGCCTTGTCCAGCGCAATATCGGTGTACTTTTCTCTGAGATCGGCGCTCATGCTCTGCTCGTCATGCAGAAGGCTCAGATAGCCGATCACCGAGGTGAGCGGTGTTTTTAAGTCGTGCGCCAGATAGACGATCAGATCGTTTTTCCGCTGCTCCGCTTCTTTGGCGGCGCTGCGGCTTTCTCTGAGATTCAGCTTCGCGTAGTTGAGCTGCATTTCCACATCTTGTAATGCGGGAGAAAGAGCAATCTGTCCGGGACGTTCGTCGGTGATTTCCTCGGCGGCGTGCAGCGTTTCGGAGAGGTACGCCAGTGTGCGGTTCCAACCCTGCACGCAGAAAGCGGCAGTGACCAGCAGGCAGAGCACGATCACCAGCAAAGGTGCGACCAGTCTCAGACCGGTCAGAAGCATATAGGACCGCTGATAGGTATACCAGGTGTATTGGCTGCAGATCCAATCGGCAAGGAAATAGACGACAACCGAGCCGATCACGGTACAGATCACCGTAATCAGGATCCGAATCAGCAGACGGCGGAGAAATTGCCGCCTGATATTCTTAATCGTTCGATCAATCGTATCACGACTCAATTTGATACCCCACTCCCCAAACGGTTTTGATGAACTTCGGGTGCCGCGCTGATTCGTGCATCTTTTCCCGCAGCCGCCCGATATGGGTCATCACCGTGTTGTTGCTGTCTAAGAATTTTTCGCCCCAGACCGCCTCGAACAGCTCCTCGGACGGAACCACTCTGCCGCGGTTGGCACAGAGATACCATAATATGGAAAATTCGATCGGCGTCAGCGACAGCTCCCGATCAAACAACAGGCATTTGTGTGTCTCCTGATTGATGTATAATCCTTTGAAATCATAAACGGTGGGCTTTTCCGTTTCTGCGCCGCCGTTTTTGTTGTAGCGGGTGTACCGGCGCAGCTGGGTTTTGACCCGGGCGATCACCTCCAGCGGGTTGAACGGCTTTGTGATATAGTCGTCCGCTCCGATCGTCAGTCCGGTGATCTTGCTTTCGTCCTCCACCTTGGCGGTCAGCATGATAATGGGGAAGTAGCTTGTCTCCCTGATCGTCCGGCAGAGGGAAAAGCCGTCGATATCCGGCAGCATCACATCAAGTAAGGCAAGGTCGATCTGTTTTGTTTTCAGGCAGTGCAGGGCGTCTTCGCCGCAAAAGCATTTGTACACGGTAAAGCCGTCGTTGGTGAGATATAATTCCAGCAGATCGGCAATCTCCTTTTCGTCGTCCACGATCAGTATGTTTGCCATCGTTCCACCTCCTTTTTCATCATAGCGGGTTTTCCGCCGCCATACAAGGACAAAATGATAAAAATTCGTGTATAAATCGTGTATGAAAAGAAAAATGCCTGCTTTCAAAAATCGACAAGGGAGTGGGCTGATGAAAAGTGAATAGTGAATAGTGAAGAAGTGAAAGTTGTATAATAAAAGTGGACACACAAAACAGTGAAAGATATAATAGAGCTGAGGAGTGTGTCAAAGATGAAACGGAAGTACAGCAAGGGATTCAAAATCAGTGTATGTGAGCTGGTACTCAAAGAGGGACTGAAGCCGCAGATCGTAGCAGAAAAAATGGGTCTGAATGTGGTTATGCTCTATCGCTGGATATCGGAGTATCAACAGAACGGGGATCAGGCATTCATGGGAAGCGGGCACCAGGCACCTGCTGATGCGGAGCTGCGAAAGTTGAAGCGTGAGAACGAGCGGTTGCGGCAGGAGAATGAGATATTAAAAAAAGCAGCGGCATACTTTGCGAAACACCCGGCAGAAGAATAGCCTTTGCCAAAAAAGAGCTGACCGGATATGACACCGGCACGGTATGCAGAATTTTACAGGTGTCGCGGAGTGCTTATTACCGCAAAATAAAGCGGAGCAAAGA
>CANQKY010000007.1 GCA_947624575.1 uncultured Clostridia bacterium | reverse complement strand
CCCCTTCGGCTTCCCAAAGCGGCAATACCGCACCGATTCGTCACGGAAACTATTGCAGTTTGCTATTGCAATTTAAGCAAAAATTTTTTTTGCTTTTTTTTGAATGCTCTGCTGTTGCCTCCATGCGCACTTGAAATCAATACCCATTTCTCTGGAAAATTCTCTAAGCGATTTGCCCTCGATAATGCATTCCTCATATAATTCAAGCTGCAATGCCGTCAGTTTGCTTTTTAGTTCTTGCTCAAGCATTCTTACATCCGCATCATCAAGGTAATCCCTTGGATCAGCTAACCACCAACAGGAATCCGAATTACCGATTTCAGAGGCGTTTAAAGAAATGCAGGTGTTTCTCTGGTCGTTGTTTTCAGACGACTTAATAGTATTTTTGCAAAAGTTGCGACGTATTCTTTTCTCTTCTGCACGCAGAAATTTCAAAACTTCATGGTTTACTTCAGTTTTTTCACCAGTTGCTTTAATCCGCACTATACATTTTCCATCTTCTGTTGTCCAAAGGTCATAATCAAAGGTTGTTGGGGTTTTAGGGGGATTCATAGTGCATCCTTTCCGCCGTCTGGGCGCAGCGGAAAGGATGAAAAAGAAAGAGCCGCGTGACAGTGAGTCTTTTTCCTAGGCCGATAATAGAGCTTTCTTGAGAAAGGCTCCTGTCATGCGGCTTTGGGAAGACATCACTTATCAGCGGCTCCACAGCACAGCAATTATTTGATTTTTGTTGTTTCTCGTGTTAATTAAGAGGGTATCGTAATCTTCTCATGTTAAGGACATCGAACACAATTTCTTTTCCACAGCTTTTGCATTTTGATTGCACGTGACCTCTCGTATCTTCAAAAACAATAATTGCAGCATGGCGACAGTAGGGACATTTTACGATGCGTCGATTCTGGCTTGCGATTGCTTCTCTTGCTATTCGGATTTTTGTCAGCATCTCTACTGATGGCTCTCGCACTTGGACATATCTGCTCACGCTATCACCTCCAACATTGTTTTACTTTGTTCGGCAGAAGATTGTTCTTTTACATAGCCAAGTTCTGCAAGCCGAATTGTCACAGCTGTTCTCGAAACACCGAAAAAATGACATAGCATTGTAATAACGGATATGTCAGATTCGTCGAACCAATCACCACGTTTTCTCAGGCATCTTCCGTTTGCAAAAGTCTGCATTGCTAAATCAATTTCGTGGTAGGGCATAAGAATTGCTGCGCCTAAGACATTTGCTTGCCACTCGTTCCAATCTTCTCGAGACTTCAACTCTCTGGCCGAATACACCCTGCCTTTTTCATAAACCCTTCGACAGGAAGACTTTTTTCCGTCAGACTCCAACTGAAATAGAAGCTGATGGGCGCATTCATGCGCGAGTGTGAACCTTCGCCTTCCACATAGTCTACGAACATTTTCGGGCTCCAGAAAGCTTTGATTCAAAACAACTTCATTTTTTTTGAGAGAAATTTTCTGAGACACTCCATTTTTCACAATTTGGAATTCTGTATCTGCATAAGTCGTAAGACCGCAAAGGGTTCCGTCCAAGGAAAGAGGTGCAAAGTATACCTTAAGCCCGAGGTACTTTTCTGCGAACAAGTCAATCAGCGTAGCTTGTGGAAACACCCGATTAAAAGAATCATCGCCTTTAAGGATAAACGAATTAAAATCCTTTATAACAGCAGCTGCAATTTCCTCTAAGTCATTACGAGAAAGAATCATAGTTAAGCTCCTTTGCTTCATAATTCCATTTGTCCGCATGACGCTGATGCCTCATTTTGATCATCGTTTTGTTAAATCACAGTGGAATAATTTTCGCTTCTTACTTCTTCGTTTCGAGCATCTTCTTTCTTTTGTTTACTTTTGAAACTAGACCCGACTATTCCATTTGTAGAAACTGGTAGTGACGCTGTTGAAATATGACCTCCTGGAATAAGACAAAACTGGATTCCTCAGTCTTTCGCGCTCATTCAAATTATACATACATCATACCGGGCATCTTTACTTTATGGCGACCATCGTTTGGCATATGTAAGTCGCCCATGAGGGAAGCAGCAATAATGGAGTGATTGCCGAATCGATTGCGGATTCCGTCGATACAGTCGTCGATCTTTTGTTGACGGAGGTTCCGGACGGCTTCTCCAAACATATCTATTTGGATGGGCCTCTTAGATGGGACGAGATTTATAGCCGTTACTGTAATGGCGCGGATGGTTTCCATCCAGCGGTAGCGTTGTTGAAATAACTCGTATACCGCGCGCGCTATTTCAAACGGGCTTTGAGAGGGAAGCCGTAGCTGCGTTTGGTACTGACAGTTGTTGAGGTCGCTTCCCCGGATTCCCAATCTGACGCCTGTCGCTGCGAACCCGTGCAGACGCAATCGGTGCCCAACATTCTGTGAAAGTTCAAGGATCACCCGCCAAACGTCCTCACACTTCTGAAGATCACAGGTGCATGTGATGCCGTGCCCTACTGATTTTATCGGGGATTCATAGCCGTTAAACATTACACGAGAAACATCCTCCCCATTTGCGAACGCCCACAGCATCAAGCCGTTCTTCCCAAACCAGTTGCATAAGTATTCCAGTGGTATCTTTGCCAAATCCCCGACGGTGCAAACCGCTCTGTTGAGCAGCTTTCGCGTTGTTGCAGGCCCAATGTACAAAAGCTCAGAAACCGGGAGCGGCCAGATTCTCTCACGCCAGTGTTCTTCATCAAGTACAGTAATCGCGTCAGGTTTTTTCATATCCGATCCCAGCTTGGCAAAGACCTTGTTGAAGGATACCCCAATCGATACCGTGATCCCAAGCTCGCTCTTTATTCGTTGCCGAACATCCTCTGCAATACTTTCTCCAGAGCCAAATAAGCCCTGACTACCTGTCACGTCGAGCCAGCACTCATCCATCCCGAAAGGTTCCACGAGATCGGTGTACTGCAAGTAAATGTTCCGCAGCAGCTTTGAAAACTTGACATACTGATCATACTGAGGTGGGACGGTAATCAGGTTCGGGCATACTTGCGTGGCCTGCCAATTAGCCTGCCCCGTCTTGACCCCGGCTTTCTTCGCTTTTTCGCTTTTTGCCAGCACGATTCCGTGACGATCTTCCACACAACCACATACTGCGACAGCCTTATCTCTAAGAGACGGATTAAGAAGCATTTCTACCGAGGCATAAAAGCTGTTTGCATCACTATGCAAAATGATTCTTGACATACACTTCACCTCCAATCCAAGTTAAACGTCGGAATTCTTTTCTCAGAGAGATTGACGTTCAACGTCATATTTGCTATAATATGAGTGACGTTCAACGTCACACCCGCATTATAGCGCCGTTGAACGTCATAGTCAAGGGGGAAAATGTGAATTTGAACGTCACAAGGAGGGCTCTACGTGAATTTCGGAGAGAAACTTTATGAGTTGCGCATGAAAAAAGGCTGGTCAGCAAGAGAGCTGGCAGAACAGGTTGGTATAAATGTGCGAACCATTTATGCCTATGAAGGCGGCAACCGATATCCTCGCTATCATTACACCTATGACAAATTGGCAAAAGTGCTCGGCGTGGATGTTAACTATCTGCGTACAGAAAACGAGGAGTTTTTGGATGAGGTTGGCGAACAATATGGTTCCCGTGCTCAGCGCCAGTACGTCAAAGCAATCACAGAGGTAAAAAAACTTTTCGCTGGTGGTGAGCTGCCTGAAGAGGACGAGCTGGCCTTTGTAATGGAAGTTCAGAAGCTGTTCATGGACTCCAAGCAACGGGCAAAGAAGTTCACGCCTAAGAAGTATCTCAACCAGTAGACGAAACCTGACCAGTAATATCATCTGTGTTTTGACTGGAGATGATGCAGAATGACTCAATATGTTTACTCACAGATCGAGAAGTACGTCAGGAAGTACCAAACACGCGATCCCTACGAGATATTGGATGCGCTTCATGTGGTCACACGATTCTCCAATAACTACCCCCGCGATGGACTGAAAGGATATTGCATTCAGTTGAATCGCACTAAGTATGTTGTGATTAACGATAATCTGTGCGAAGATGACCGCCGGGTCACGGCCTCGCACGAGTTAGGCCACATCGTGATTCATGGAAAAGAATTGCAATGTAGTCCCTTTAAGGACTTTAACATTTATCAAGCCACTGGGCGCAAAGAGCGTGAAGCAAATTTCTTCGGGGCGGATCTTTTGATTCCAGACGAAGAGGTTCTCGATCTAGTACATTCGCAAAACGCCAATTTCTTTAATGTGGCAAAGGCTTTAAACGTCCCATGTGAGTTTTTTGCATTCAAACTGTACAGCATGGTCGAAAGAGGTTTTCCCATGCGGATGCCGATTGATCTCAGCAACGACTTTCTTGCCGGCAAGCGGAGGTAGAAATGAATAAACCAATCAAGGTATATGTGGAGGTTACTACCGTCACCAGTCCAGAGGGCCAGATGTTGCCCCGTTCGTTGGTCTGGGAAGACGGAACACCCTATATCATTGACCGAGTGTCAGACATTAAACAGGCCGCCGCAATGAAGTGCGGCGGACAAGGCGACAGGTATACTATTTGGATTGGCAGCAAGCAAAGCTATTTGTATTTTGAACGCAACTCATCACTGACTGGCAACAACATAGGTCGATGGTTTGTAGAGCGCAAGGTGGTCTAGGGAAATGCTGAATTGCGCTTAGTGTCACGACCAACGCATGAATGAAATCCTTGTAGCAAATGAAGCAAAATCGTAACATCTCCTGATTGTATTGGAGACCTGCCCCCAACGCATCGTTGATTATCGGTCGTTATTTGATGTTGAAAGCAAGGACGTGTTTCGATACACTAGCTCCAAATGCTGCAGATTTGTGAACTATGCGTAAGCCGTCGCTTAGCATATAAAACGCTTTACAAACTACCCCGCTTTATGTAAAATAGTCAGTATAGATCTTAATCGCATTTTCGATTCGCAAGCTAATTGCCACCCATTTTGAAACGCGGTCATTCATCTTCTCAATAGATTATAGTATAACCTGGGTTTTATCTTACCCGAAGAAAGTTCCTTGATCTTGCGCGCGACGATCAGAACGATGTCAGCATTGTCGATCCGTCCTTTGGCCTTAATTAGAGAACGTTTTGGTATACGTTCCTTTTGGCGTCATCCGCCCAAAGCCGCGTTTCCTTTCAAGAGAGCCTTTCCTTTGCTCTTTACTCGAACATCGCACACGTATGAGGCTCAGATCGGGGATCTCGGCGTCTGTATTGACGCCGATAATCTGGCTATATGTGCCCACGGCGGCAGTCAGATGAAATCACCCTTGCATTTTGCTTGCCGATAGCTATGCCCCAACATGGCAAAGACACAAAAATACCACATGGAAAACGGCGATTCAGCGAAAGGGTTGGCCGTATCGGTTATGATCGGGCGGGAACCTCATTTTTTGCGTTTATTCCGGGAGTAAACGAAGGAGATACGGATGTTCAATGCATGGATTGACGCGGCTGTAGTCAGCAGCAAAGGCCCCATCCGAAGCAATAATGAGGATAATGTGTACTTTGATGGAGTGTTCATGCCGCTGAATCTCATGAACAACGGCCTACATCTCGCGCAGCATTCCGATGCGCGGACGCAACTGTATTGCGTCTGTGACGGAATGGGTGGCGAAGCGCGCGGAGAACTTGCCTCATACACCGCCGTCGCATTGCTCAAGTCGTATTCTTTTAGAAAAAGCAGGAATATTCGTTCAACCATCAACGACTTCTGCAAAGCGGCTAACGTTGCCGTCTGGCAGGCCTCAGGCGAACAGAGCGGCGAAAGGCGTTGCGGCAGCACATTCGCCTGCGTCGCAATCCGCAACACAGGCGCAACCGTCGCGCACATCGGCGACAGCCGCGTCTACCGTCTGCATGATGGTCACATGGCGCAAGTGACGAAGGATCATACCGAAGCACAGCGAATGGTCGATTTAGGCATTTTAAAGCCGGAGAAAATCGCGTCCCACCCCGCCCGCCACACGCTTTCACGCTATCTTGGCATTGATCCCACGGAATGCAGCGTTGAAGCGACTTTTGACGGCCCTTTTCCGCTGGCTCCGGGCGACCGCTTTCTCCTCTGCAGCGATGGTCTGACCGAGATGCTTTCAGATCAGGACATTGGCGGCATTCTGCGCGCCCATCCAACAAGCGAAGACGCCGCCGAGGCGCTTGTAAACGCCGCACTTGCGGCCGGTGGTAAGGACAACGTGACGGTCATCGTGCTCAGCGTGAAGCGCGGTGGGAGAGGGCGTATGCCCTTCCTCTTCGGAAGAAACCAGCGGTAGCCAGGCAATAGTTCGGCGGCTTTCCCTCCCGATATGACGGCGCTTTTCAGGAAGCGCCTCCGTCCACACGATTTGCAATTCGGTCAATATAAGGTGCGAACGCCTTAATCAAGCAAAAAGAGGGGACTGTATAATGACGGAGTTTCCTTCGCGTCTGCTGGCGCTGCAGCCTTTCTGGAATGCATGGCATCTGGACAGCCCGTTGGGTAAAGGCAGTTACGGCAAGGTTTATAAAATCTATCGAGAGGAATTTGGCTCCCGCTTTTATTCCGCAATGAAGTGGATTCCTCTCCCCGCCCGTCAGGACGATATTGACAGGATGCGCAGCGACGGGATGAGCGATGGCACGATTAAGGCTTATTATGACGATCGTGTTCGGGATATGCAGAACGAGATCAAGCTCATGAATTCCCTTCGGGGGACGAGTCATATCGTGAGCTTTGAGGATCACGCTTTCATCCGCAAAGAAAGCGGAATCGGCTGGGATATACTGATTCGCATGGAGCTGCTTACGCCTTTGCCAAAGCGAATCCATACAATGACGGTCGGGGATGTCGTGCGAATGGGCATTGATCTTTGCGACGCCTTAGCGCTGTGCAAAAAACACAGGATTGTTCATCGTGACATCAAACCGGACAACATCTTTATCAGCGAAAACGGCGATTACAAGCTCGGCGACTTCGGTGTGGCGCGCTCCATTCAGAAGGATCAGACCAATCTGAGCATGAAGGGCACGCCCATGTACATGGCCCCAGAGGTCTATCTAGGAAAACCGAGCGGCATCTCTGCCGATCAGTATTCGCTCGGCCTGGTCATGTTTAAGCTTCTCAATGCACAACAGATCGCTTACGAGCCAACCTATAGCCATGTGCAAACCAACGAAGAAAGAGACACCGTCTTTTACCGGCGCATGAAAGGAGATCCTCTGCCACCGCCGCTACAAGGGAGCGCCAGGCTCAAAGAGATCATCCTGCGAGCATGCAGATATCAGCCCAGAAAGCGCTTTCCCTCGCCGGAGGCCTTCCGCATTGCGCTTGAGAGCGTTTTGAAAGACGCGGCGTGCGCTGAGCCGCTGAAGCTCATTGACGGCACTTTGCCTCCTCCGCCTATACACGGAGGCATGCCCCATGCTAAAACACGGTATGTTCCCGTCATTGTGCTTTTGGTGTTGGCATTCACCCTGCTGATTATAGTGGTTGTAAGCGGCATGATTACGCCTGCATCGCCTGTGCCAGCTGCGGAGACTTTGATGTCTCCCCAACCTTCTGCTCCGGTTGAACGTCCGTCGCAATCAGAAGCGCTTGCGTTAACTGCGGAGCCTACGACGTCTCCCCAACTTTCTACTCCGGCAGAGCGTCCGTCGCAATCAGAAGCGCCTGCGCTGACGGCGAAGCCTACGATGTCTCCCCAACCTTCTGTCCCAGCAGAGCGTCCATTGCCTTTGGGATCGGTCGCAATACGCAACGACACTTTGGACGAACGCTTGGAACAGAATGACGACGACCTCGTTTTAAATACGGCAAGCCCTATGGCAACCCCTTTAGCAGACAATCCCGAGGCGCAAGCAACACCAAGCCCCACAACGACGCCAAATGCGACAGCGGAAACGGCTGTGGAAACGATTTCCGAAGAGAAAAAAGATAGCTCGCTGCCTGATTTAGATCTCACGCGGACGCGGTCGCCTGAAAGAACGCTTGAGCCAACGCCGAATCATGTAAGCGAAACGGCCGCGCCGGATCGTGATGAAAACCAGAAAGGCATTGAAATAAAAGGAAGCGCAACGGGTGCAAGCGGCCAACAAATTGAGGTTTCGATTACAGTTGAAGAGGGGTTTATCACAGATTGTACGTTCGTTGACGATATGAAAACGCCGGAGGTTGAAAAAGCATATACTTTAGCGGCCGATTACCTGAAAGGGCTGAGCGTATCGACATTAGAAGCAATGACAAAAAAAGAGTTCATCGAGCAAGTCAAGACGCACGGAATCTCGCAAGATATCAGAATTTCCAATGGGGGTGAAGATAACGATGCTATTCTGAATGTTTTTTCGGCTATTTCCAGCGCGCTCAAAACGAATTGAATGGTTAGCAATCCGATGAAGAAAGGCTGCATGACTATCGGAAATTGCGAACTATCCGCCGCATCTCACACATGGATACCACATGGCCTTGGAGAGGGTCATGAAAAACTATTACTCTATAAAACAAGGGGGGAGAATCACATGAAACGTTATATGCTTGTTGCCTTATTGCTGCTGGCGGCGTTTTGCAACCTTCCAAATGTTCTTGCAGAGCCGGTCATTCCACCCGATGAATTCCCAATATTCAATTCAGAATGGAATTTGAATAATTGCGGACACTTTTTCACTGACGGAGAGTGTTTTTTCGTAAATGGCGGAGACGGTAAATTCTACCGTCTGGACGATCAGCTTCAACTCGGGCAAGAGGTGTTTGACTCGAACGTTAGAGGCGCAGACCGTGTGAGTTACCTTGAAGCTGAACACCGGTTATATTTTATAGCAGATCGGGTTGGCAAGAACAAGGACGGGGGGCTCTACAGGGTTCAGTTTAGGGACGGGGTTATCATTGGCGATGTCGAATGTCTTGTGAAGGGAACTGTCGTCAATTATGCGATAGACGAAAAATATATCTGCTATTGCAAAGACGGATATAATGGAATTTATCGAATCGAGCATGATGGCAGTAATAAATTTAAGCTTTCAAACCATACAATACAAACCAAAAACCCTGCGGTGAGAATGCATCTTGAAAACGGCGTCTTATACTATATTAACAATAAAGACCATTGCCTGTGGTCTGTGCCAGTCGAAGCTGAGGACGAGAATCAGGCGACAATGTTTATCGAGCGGCCGATGCACTATTTCATCATGGCTCCATATAAAAGGAAGGAATCACAAGAGACAGAAAAGATTATCATCTATGTTGAGTATGCTGAAAACACAACAAAGCTTGACAAAGCGCATCTTGCAGTTGTGGATTGGAATGGCGAACGTGTAAAGGAGCTTGATTATCTTCGAGACATCCAATCCAGATATATAAACTACTATCATGGCGTGCTGTATTATATCGATTCCAGTCTCGATCCGCAGGTGCCAAAATGGATTCGCCTTGACACCGAAGGAGAAAGCGGCGGGGCTATTGATGTTGCTGGTCAGGGAGATTTAAAAGCCTTTAAGGCGAGCGACGGTTTACATTGGGAATTCAACTCAAGAGTTGGATATATCCATGTTTTTGACGGATGGATCGTAATGAATGAGCTTGGTGACACCTTTAGGTTCTATAATCCGAGAACAGGGCGAAGCGATGTCACCGGAGGCGCAGGAACCGATATTTGGTTTGTCAATACACAGACGATGACGAGTTATCGCTGTAGGCTTAAACATTAGGTAATTGCCGCAAGAAAGATGTATTAAAAAACCGGGAGTTATAGTCGCCTGTTGTAAAAGAGGTTGCATTCCTAGGGGCAAAATGCCCGTTGGACGATTCGATTGCCTCTGTTATCGGATATTAAAGGAACGTTTATGAGTATACGATCATTTATTTGCAAATTCATTGTACCCGGTAGTCATGGCAAAAGAAGCTATAAAGGAAAGTATTTCTCCATTTTAGGCGACTCTATATCTACGCTAGAGGGCGTCACGCCTTCTGGATATAATGTGTTTTACGATGATGTAGTTTGTCGGCGAGCGGGTATAACCGGTATAAAAGACACGTGGTGGGGTATCCTTATTGAGGAACTGGGGGCAAGGCTCTTGGCTTGTGACGCATGGTCCGGTTGCCGCGTTTCTATGCTTCCAAACAGACACACATTGTTCCCGTCGGGTTGTAGTGACAAGCGGATTGCCGGGCTCAGCCGTAATAACGTCATTCCTGATGTAATTATCATTTATTTGGGCGACAATGATTGGGGGTATGGCGTTCCTGTATGGTATAATCGAAAACTCGGTTTGAACGCCTACTGTTTCTTCGACCGAAGCTATGATTGGATGCTAGAAAAAATCCGGAAGAAATACCCGAATTCAGAGCTTTGGTGTTGCACCTTGTGTCCTGCATATATCCCTGATATACCTGATTTCCAGTTTAATTTGAAGCTAGGAGGCTATCATATCGACGCATATAACAGAATTATTCGAAATTCCGCAAAGCGGCATGGAGCTGGCGTCATTGATTTTTACCGATATGGAATTACCTATGCTTCGATCGATGGTTCTCATCCGTCTGCACAAGGAATGCAAACTTTGGCGAAACTGTGTTTGCGAAGTCTTAAAGGCGAATAATAGGCAGACGAAGAATTGTTCTCAGAATTACCAGCAGACGGTTCGATATTGCGCTTTGCTCCGTAACAGAAAGGAGACGATTTGATGTTATTGTAGAGAAGTAAATTGCTCTATAGATTACATACAAAGATTGATTTGATACATAACGCCCAGAATAAGCCCCCCAAGCCGTCAATTGGACTGGCTTGGGGGTTAACAGCTGTAGCATTAACATGGATAATTCAAAAAATGTACGCTATTCTCGGTACTGTCAAGAGTTATGCGCAAGCAACCTTCATACTGGTCTCTTTTACCTCCTATTGTAATTTCATTTTACAAGGAGCCCGTCCTTTTTGTCTGCTGAAAACCAGATTGAAAAAGACGTCATTCGGCATCTCTTGATCTGGCGGTCTTCCCATAAAACCATATTGAAATCAAACATCAGACAATCTAGAATATATTCACTGATCTGCAACGCTGTGTTTGTTCCTTCATCGGTCGATACCGTTACAGAATCCGTTTCTTTAGGATGGAGAATAGTTTGTGGCGGTTGACCGCACGCCTGCGTGCAGGATGCCGCCCTTATTGAACGTCGGTAAATTTTATGAAGCGGAACGTTCCTATCAGATGCCGTCCAACCATTGTACTGACGTCATTATCTTGCCATTCGCTGTGATGTCTGCCGGGCAATTTGTGAACATGTTCGCTAATTCCGTGACGGCGTTCATGTCAAAGCTGCTCACATTCAGCGTGGTTAGCGATTTGCACTTGTTGAACATATAGCTCATTTTCGTTACATTGCAAGTATTAAAGCCACTCACGTCCAACGTAGTCAGCGATTCACACGATTGGAACATCGCACTCATGTTTGTCACATTGCTCGTGTCAAATCCGCTTAAGTCCAGCTTGGTCAACGCCTCACAATGGTTAAACATCCAGCTCATGTTTGTCACGTTGCTCGTATCAAACCCGCTCACATCCAGCGTGGTCAGCGACTCACACGATTGGAACATCGCGCTCATGTCCGTGACGCCCGAGGTGTCCACGCAGCCGCCGAAATCAATCGTGGTCATGCTCGTGTAGTCTTGAAAGAGACTGCTGCTGTCTTCGTTGAGGCGTACACCGCCTTCTCCGGCAATCGTCAGATCATACAGATCTCCATCCTTGACCACCCACGCCAGCACAGATCTGCTCTTGTCTGCTGAGAAATCCCATGCGCTGTCCGGCGCGCCGGAAACGCTGTCCTTAAAGGTGACACTGCTCACCTTACCGCGCAGACGCGAGAAAGTGAGGCCATCGATGGTGCGAGTATATTCTCCCAACAACTGATCCACACTTGCCATCACGTTCAGCCATTGCACTGAGGTTGTAATCTTACTGTTCGTTATGATTGTTGCCGGACAGTCTGCGAACATACCCTCCGACTTTGTGACACCGCTCATGTCAAAACTGCTCAAGTCCAGCTTTGTCAGCGATTTACAACCGCTGAACATCCAGCGCATGTCATTCACATTGCTCGTATCAAATCCGCTCACGTCCAACTCGGCCAACGATTTGCAACCGCTGAACATCCGGAACATGTTTCTCATGTTGCTCGTATCAAACCCGCTCAAGTCCAGTGCGGTTATCGCTGTGCAATCACTGAACATCCAGCTCATGTCCGTCGCTTTGCTCGTATCAAATCCGCTCACGTCCAGCTCGGTCAACGCCTTGCAACCGCTGAACATCGAGTACATATAGATTATGTTGCTCGTATCAAATCTGGCAACGTCCAGCTCGGTCAACGCCTCGCATCCGCTGAACATTGAGGACATATGAGTTGCGTTGTGCGTATCAAATCCGGCAATGTCCAGTGCGGTCAATGCCTTGCAGCCGCTGAACATCGCACTCATGTCCCGCACATTGCTCGTATTAAACCTGCTCACGTCTAACGCGGTTAGCGATTCGCAATCGCTGAACATTTGGTTCATATCCGTCACGTTGCTCGTATTAAACTTACTCACGTCCAGCATGGTCAGCGCATTACATCTGCCAAACATCCAAGCCATATCCGTCACATTGCTCGTATTAAACCCACTCACATCCAGCGTGGTCAACGATTCACAACCATAGAACATCTCGCCCATGATCGTCACATTGCTCGTGTTAAACCCACTCACGTCCAGCGTAGTCAACGATATACAAAACTCGAACATCGCACCCATGTTCGTCACATTGTTCGTATTAAATCCACTCACGTCCAGCATGGTCAGATCAGAGCAATCGCCGAACATGTTGACCATGTCCGTCACATTGTTCGTGTTAAACCCACTCACGTCCAGCGTGGTCAGCTCGGAACAACCGCTGAACATACCTCCCATATCCGTCACATTATCCGTGTTGAACCCACTCACGTCCAGCATGTTCATCTCGTAACAGTCGTAGAACATACCTGCCATATTTATGACGTTGCGCGTATCAAATCCACTCACATCCAGTGCGGTCAGCGTCTCGCAATTGTTGAACATCCAGCTCATGTCCGTCACGTTGCTTGTATTAAACCCGCTCACATCCAGCGTAGTCAACGATTCACACCATTCGAACATCTGAGACATGTCCGTCACATTGCGCGTATCAAACCTGCTTACGTCCAGCGTGGTCAGCGCATAACATACGCTGAACATTGAGTTCATATTGGTTACTTTTCGCGTATCAAATCCGCTCACGTCCAGAGTGGTCAACAATCTACACGATTGGAACATTGCACTCATGTCCGTCACGTTTCGCGTATCGAATCCGCTCAAATCCAGCGTGGTCATCGCCACACAATTGCTAAACATCGCGCTCATGTCCGTTACGCCCGAGGTATCTACGCAGCCGCCGAAATCGATCTTGGTCACGCTCGTATAGCCTTGGAAGAGACTACTGCTGTCCTCGTTGAGGCGCACGCCGCCTTCTCCGGCTATCGTCAGGTCGTACAAATCTCCATTTTTGACCACCCACGCCAACACGGAGCCATCCTTGTCTGCCGAGACGTCCCACGCATCTTCAGGCATGCCGGAAACGTTGTCCTTGAATGTGATGCTGCCAATTTCGCTGCACTGAAGCTCGCTGCCGAAGACAGTGAGGGTCTCGCTGGTGTCAGCATCTTGCGAATGCTCTGCGCGTGCCACCACCGCTTTTAAATGCGGAAAGGCAGATGTTTCATTGCTATTCAGCCGCAGCACCGATGTCATGGTCTTTTCGTTCGCCGTGATGTCTGCCGGACAGTTTGTGAACATGCCCTCCGATTTTGTGACACCACTCATGTCAAAGCTGCTCAAGTCCAGCTCTGTCAGCAACTTACAACCGCTGAACATCCAGCGCATGTCCTTTACATTGCTCGTATCAAATCCGCTCACGTCCAGCGCGGTCAACGATTCGCAACCGCTGAACATATCCCTCATGTACGTCACATTGCTCGTATCAAATTCGCTCACGTCCAACTCGGTAAGTGCTCCGCAGCCGCTGAACATCCAGTCCATGTCTGACACATTGCTCGTATCAAATCCGCTCATGTCCAGCGTGGTCAGTTCATAACATTCGTTGAACATCCTGCTCATGCCTTTCACGTTGCTTGTATTAAATCCGCTCACGTCCAGTGCAGGCAACACATAACATTCGCTGAACATCGAGTACATATAGATTACATTGCACGTATCAAATCCGGCAACGTCCAGCGCGGTCAACGCCTTGCAACCGCTGAACATATCCCTCATGTCCCGTACCTTGCTCGTGTTAAACCTGCTCACATCTAGCGTAGTCAGTGCATAACATTCGCTGAACATATACCCCATGTCTGTTACATTGCTAGTATTAAATCCGCTCACGTCCAGCGTGGTCAACGCATAACATTCTCCGAACATCCAGTCCATGTACGTCACATTACTCGTATTAAATCCACTCACATCCAGCGTGGTCAGCTCGAAACAGCCACAGAACATCGCGTCCATACAGGTTACGTTACGCGTATCAAATCCGCTCACGTTCAGCTCGGTCAGTGCCCCGCAATAGCTAAACATCCCGCTCATGTCTGTCACGTTGCTCGTATTGAACCCGCTCACGTTCAGCGTTGTCAGCGATTCACACGTTTGGAACATATACCGCATGTCCGTCGCGTTGCTTGTATTAAACCCGCTCACGTCCAGTGCGATCAGCGCATAGCAATAGCTAAACATCCTGCTCATATCTGTTACATTACTCGTATCGAACCCGCTCACGTCCAGCGTGGTCAACGATTCACACAATTCGAACATCGACTTCATGTTCGTCACATTGCTCGTATTAAACATACTCACATCTAGCATGGTCAGCACGTAACATTCGCAGAACATCGAGTTCATATCGGTTACGTTGCACGTATCAAATCCACTTACGTCTAGTTCGGTCAACAATCTACACGATTGGAACATCGCACTCATGTCCATCACGTTGCGCGTATCAAATCCGCTCATGTCCAGTTCAGTCAGCACACCGCAATTGCTAAACATTTCGCTCATGTCTGTCACATTGCTCGTATTGAATCCACTTACATCCAGCGCGGTCAGCGCATAGCAATCACTGAACATAGCACGCATGTCTGTCACGTTGCGCGTATCAAACCCGCTCACGTCCAGCTCAGTCAGCACATCGCAATTGCTAAACATCTTGCTCATATCTGTCACGTCCGAGGTATCCACGCAACCATCGAAATCGATCTTGGTCACGCTCGTATAGCCTTGGAAGAGACTACTGCTGTCCTCGTTGAGGCGCACGCCGCCTTCTCCGGCTATCGTCAGGTCGTACAAATCTCCATTTTTGACCACCCACGCCAACACGGAGCCATCCTCGCTTGCTGAAACATCCCAAACATTCTCAGATTCGATTGGGAGTACGTCGGTAAAGCGAATCGTGCGCACAGACGAGCGAAGGACATCGCTGCCCAAGACCGTGTAGCGCGGCTCCCCATAGCCTTCCTGTTCCAAGATAACAAAGGAATCGGCCTTCAGCTTCGACCTTTCTAGCAAAGGCGACGAGGTCGGGGTAGGTTTCGGTGTCATCGTGGCCGACAGGGTTGCGGCGAGAACGGGTGAGGCCGTCTCGATCGCCTTTGCGTCGGACGACGGCCTTTCCGCTTGCGCATGCATCGGCCATGCGGCGAGGCCGAGACAGACGGTTAGGACAGCCGCAGCGGCTGCTGTGAGCTTTCCGAAAGGACAAGACGAAACCCGTCCTTTGGACGGAGCGACTTCTTCCTGCTGGGGTATTTCGTGTCGAGAGGTCTTCGGCAAAGGTTCCCGGATCAACCCGGACGACGGCGGATTGACGGTATCTGCGTCTTGCGGTTCGAAGGGGGTGGTAACGTCCAGTGCGGAGGGTTTCTCGGCGGGTTGGGACGGCTGGAAAGAAGACGCAGCCGATAGATCAACCTCAATAAAGCTGAAAACGCTTGCCGTCTGATTCGCATCGGACACGGGCTCCTTGGCGGCAGCCTCCAGCGCCTCGCGCAGTGCTGTCGCGGTCTGATAGCGATCCTCGGGGCGGAACGCGCACGCCTTGAGGATGACCTGCGCCAGCGTCGGATCGGCCTTAGCCGGCGGAGGCAAAGGAGTGCCCATGATCCGTTTGACCAGCGCCGCTTCGGCGTCAGCGCACTCCTCAGAGACAAAGGGGAAAAAACCACCGTTTGTGTAGCGGTAGAGCACGATGCCGAGGGAGTAGATATCGACCGTTTGATCGTATTGGGTCTTACCTGCGTAGACCTCCGGAGCCATATAGTTGAGCGTGCCAATGCGTGTAGAGGCGTGCGTGTTGCCCTCCAGCACGCGCGCCGTGCCGAAGTCGCCCAACTTAAAATCGCCGTAAGCGCTAACGAAGAGATTCGCGGGCTTAATGTCCCGGTGGATGAGATGGTTTTTTTGTAGTACCTCCAATGCTCTGGCAATGTCGGTGCCGAGCTTGATCACCTGTGCCCGATCCGGCAGACAACCCTGTCGGCGAATGTAGCTGGGCAGGCTGGTAAGCAGTTCCATGCGTACGAATAGGTCGTATCCAGAGCCGTCCTTCTTGGGAACGACCTTGTGCTCCTCGCAGGAGACGATGTTGGTATGGCCGCTTAAGCGGATCATCGTCTCGATCTCGACGATCAGGTGGGAAAGCTGCGCATCGTAAAAGCGCTGCAGGGATTGCCTATTGGAAAAGAACATATCCTCATCTGCGCTGTCCTCGCGCGGGATGGAGATGTGCTTGATGGCGGCCTGATGGACGACGGCGCTGTAGGGATCCTGCCGGTGCGCGCGCCAGACCGTGCCGAAGGAACCCCGGCCAATCTGTTCGTCGAGGATCCAGTTTTCCCAGATGGGCTCAAAGCTGTGGATGTCCGGCATGTGCATCAGCTCCTTTGTGATGGCAGATGGTGTGTGGCAACTGAGTGCCTGCTTGCACGCGAAAAGCCGCGTTTACTGGACGACAGTGAAGCGCTTGAAACGGGAGGATTTCTATTTGATGCTGTCTTTCCATTGCGCCTTGGTCATGGTCTTGCCGTTTACCGTGATGTCTGCCGGACAGTCTGAGAACATGTTCTCTGATTCCGTGACGCTGCTCATGTCAAAGCTGCTCAAGTCCAGCTCGGTCAGCGCTTTGCAATCGCAAAACATCAAGCTCATGTCCGTCACTTTACTCGTATCAAATCTGCTCACGTCCAGCGCAGTCAACGATTCGCATTCGTTGAACATCTTCCACATGTCTTTCGCATTGCTCGTATTAAAACCGCTCACGTTCAATTCGGTCAATGCCTTGCAACCGCTGAACATCAAGCACATGTCCGTCACTTCACTCGTATCAAATCTGCTCACGTCCAGCGCTGTCAACGATGTACATAATTCGAACATCGCACGCATGTCCGTCACATTGCGTGTATTAAAACTGCTTACGTCTAGAGCGGTCAATGCCTTGCAACCGCAGAACATCCAGCCCATGTCCGTCACTTTACTAGTATCAAATCCGCTCACGTCCAGCTTGGTCAACGATTCGCAACGGCTGAACATCGCACTCATGTCCCATACCTTGCTCGTATTAAACCCGCTTACGTCCAGCGCAGTCAACGATGTACATAATTCGAACATCGCACTCATGTTCGTCACATTGCGCGTATTAAACCCACTCACGTCCAGCGCTGTCAACGACATACAATACTCAAACATCGCACTCATGTCCGTCACATTGTTCGTATTAAACCCACTCACGTCCAGTGTGGTCAACGATTCACAACCATAGAACATCTCGCCCATTTCCGTCACATTGCGCGTATTAAACCCACTCACGTCCAGCGCTGTCAACGATGTACATAATTCGAACATCGCACCCATGTTCGTCACTTTGTCCGTTTTAAATCCACTCACGTCCAACGTGGTCAACGCAAAACATTCGCCGAACATGTAGTTCATCTCAGTCACATTGCTCGTATCAAATCCGCTCACATCCAGCGCGGCCAGATTGATACAGCGGCCGAACATACCTCCCATATCCGTCACATTATTCGTGTCGAACCCGCTCACGTCCAGCGTAGTTAATGATTCACACTCAATGAACATCTGAGACAAATCAGTCGCATTGCTCGAATCAAATTTGCTTACGTCCAGTTCGGTCAGCTCATAACATGAGCTGAACATCGAGTTCATATTGGTTACGTTGCACGTATCAAATCCGCTTACGTCCAGTTCGGTCAGCGCATAACAATCGCTGAACATCGCGCTCATGTCCGTCGCATTGCTCGTATTGAACCCGCTCACATCCAGCGCGGTCAGCGCATAACAATCGCTGAACATCGCGCTCATGTCCCTCACCCCCGAGGTGTCCACGCAGTCGCCGAAATCGATTTTGGTTACATTCATATAGCCTTGGAAAAGACTGCCGCTACCTTCGTTGAGGCGCACGCCGCCTTCTCCAGCGATCGTCAGGTCGTACAAATCTCCATTCTTGACCACCCACGCCAACACGGAGCCATCCTTGTCTGCTGAGACGTCCCACGCGCCGTCCGGCGCGCTAGAAACGTTGTTCTTGAATATGATGCTGCCTATTTCGTCGCGCGAAAGCTCGCTGCCGAAGACAGAGAGATCCTCATTGGTGCTGTTATCTTCCTCCAACAGCGTGTTCACGCTTGCCATCAGCACGTTTGAATGCGGAAGGGCTACGGTTTCGTCGGCTTTCAGCCATTGCGTCGAGGTCATGGTCTTTCCGTTCACCGTGATGTCTGCTGGGCAGTTTGTGAGCATGTCCTCCGATTCCGTGACGCTGCTCATGTCAAAGCCACTCAAGTCCAGCGCGGTCAGCGCTTTGCAATAGCTGAACATCTTGCGCATGTCCGCTACGTTGCTCGTACTAAAACCACTCACGTCCAGTGTGGTCAACGATCCACAGAAATGGAACATTGCATACATGTCGGTCACGCTGCTTGTGTCAAATCCACCCACGTCTATCATTTTCAATGATTCGCAAAAATTAAACATGAGGCTCATGTTTGTCACGTTGCTCGTATCAAACCTGTTCACGTCCAACGTGGTCAATAATCGGCACGAATCGAACATCGCACTCATGTCAGTTACGCTGCTCGTGTCAAATCCGCTCACGTCTAGCGTAGTCAACGATCCGCACAATTGGAACATCGCGCACATGTCCGTCACGTTGCTTGTATCAAATCCACTCAAGTCTAGAGTGGTCAACGATCCACACGATTTGAACATCGCACTCATGTTCGTCACGTTGCTTGTGTCAAATCCACTCAAGTCTAGAGTGGTCAACGATTCGCACGATCGGAACATTGCGCTCATGTTCGTCACGTTGCTTGTATCAAATCCGCTCAAATTCAGCGGGGCCAGCGCCTTAAACATCCAGCTCCTGTTTGTAACGTTGCTTGTATCAAACCTGCCTACGTTTAGTGTGGTCAACGCCTTGCAACCGCTGAACATCGAGCTCATGTCCGTCACGCCCGAGGTGTCCACGCAACCTCCGAAGTCGATACTGGTCATGCTCGTATAGTCTTGAAAGAGCTGGCTGCAGTCCTCGTTCAGGCGAATGCCGCCCTCTCCGGCGATCGTTAGGTCGTACAGCTTACCGTTTTTGACCGCCCACGCCAACACGGAGCCGTCCTTGTCTGCTGAGACATCCCACGCATCTTCCGGCGCGTCGGAAACGCTGTCTTTAAAGGTGACACTGCTTACCTTGCTGCGCAGATGTGAGAACGTGAAGCCATCGATGGTGGCCGGGTCTTCTTCTAGCAGTAGCTCTGCACTCGCCATCAATGCTTTTGGATGCGGAAGCGTTGCGGCTTCGTCGCCGTTCAGCCATTGCGCCGAGGTCATGCTCTTTCCGTTCACCGTGATGTCTGCCGGGCAGTTTGTGAGCATGTCCTCCGATTTCGTGACGCTGCTCATGTCAAAGCCACTCAAGTCCAGCGCGGTCAGCGCTTTGCAATCGCTAAACATCTGGTGCATGTCTGTTACGTTGTTCGTATTGAACCCGCTCACGTCCAGCGTGCTCAGCGCATAGCATTCGTTGAACATCCCGCTCATATCGGTTACTTTGCTCGTATCAAATCCGGAAACATCCAGCGTGTTCAGCGCATAGCATTCGTTGAACATCCATCGCATGTCTGTCACATTGCTCGTATTGAACCCGCTCACGTCCAGCGTGTTTAAAGCTTGGCATTCGTTAAACATCCCGCACATATTGGTTACGTTGCTCGTATCAAATCCCGCAACGTTTAGTGCGGTCAGTTTATAACATCCGCCGAACATCCAGCGTATGTCCGTCACATTGCTCGTATTGAACCCGCTCACGTCCAGCGCGGTCAACGCATAACAATCTCTGAACATCGCGCTGATATCGGTTACTTTGCTCGTATCAAATCCGGAAACATCCAGCGTGTTCAGCGCATAGCATTCGTTGAACATAGCGAACATATCTGTTACGTTGCTCGTATTAAATCCGCTTACGTCCAGCTCAGTCAGCACATGACATTCGCTGAACATCGAGCTCATGTTCGTCACGCCCGAGGTGTCCACGCAGCCACCGAAATCAATCTTGATTACACTCGTGTAGCCTTGAAAAAGATGGCTGCTGTCTTCGTTGAGCCGTACGCCACCCTCTCCGGCGATTATCAGGTCGTACAGATCACCATTCTTAATCGTCCACGCCAGCACGGAACCGTCGCGCGATTGCGAGACGTCCCAAGCATTCACAGGTTCGCTTGGAAGTACATCGACAAAGCGAATAGAGCGCACGGACGTACGAAGGATATCGCTACCCATGACTGTGTTGTTCGGATCTAAATTGAATTCCTGATCCCAAAGAATGTCGGAATCGGCCACCATCTTCGACCTTTCCAGCAAAGGAGGCGAAGTAGGAATGGGCGATGAGGTAGGGGAAGGTTCTGGAGTCGCCGTGGCCGACGGGGTTGCGACGGGTGCCACCGACGCCATCACGATAGCCGCTGCGTCGGACGAGGGTTCTTCCGTCAGCGGGTGCATCGTCCATGCGGCGACACCGAGACAGACGGCAGCGACGGCCGCAACAGCCGCTACAGCCAGCGCTCGCTTTCTGAAGGAATGGGACAAAACCCGTTCTTTGGCCGGAGCAGTCTCTCCCTTACGAGCTGCTTCGCGTTGAGAGGCCTCCAGCAAAGGTTCCCGGTTCGACCCGGACGACGGCAGATTGACGGATTCTGCGCCTCGTGGCTCGAAGGGGACGGTAACGTCCTGTGCGGAGGCCATTTCGGTAGGTCGGGATTGCTGGAATGAAGACGCAGCCGGCAGATCAACCTTAACAGAGCTAACGACTCTCGCCATTTGATTCGCATCGGATACAGGCTCATTGACGGCCTCCGCCAGCGCCTCGCGCAGTGCTGTCGCGGTCTGATAGCGATCCTCGGGACGGAACGCGCATGCCTTGAGGATAACCTTCGCCAGCGCCGAATCCGCCTGAGCCGGCGGGGGCAAGGGAGTACCCATGATCCGCTTGACCAGCGCCGCTTCGGCGTCGGCACACTCCTCAGAGACAAAGGGGAGAAAACCACCGTTTGTGTAGCGGTAGAGCACGATGCCGAGGGAGTAGATATCGACCGTTTGATCGTATTGGGTCTTGCCTGCGTAGACCTCCGGAGCCATATAGTTGAGCGTGCCAATGCGTGTGGAGGCGTGCGTGTTGCCCTCCAGCACGCGCGCCGTGCCAAAGTCGCCCAACTTAAAATCGCCGTAAGCGCTAACGAAGAGATTCGCGGGCTTAATGTCCCGGTGGATGAGATGGTTTTTTTGTAGTACCTCCAATGCTCTGGCAATGTCGGTGCCGAGCTTGATCACCTGTGCCCGATCCGGCAGACAACCCTGTCGGCGAATGTAGCTGGGCAGGCTGGTAAGCAGTTCCATGCGTACGAATAGGTCGTATCCAGAGCCGTCCTTCTTGGGAACGACCTTGTGCTCCTCGCAGGAGACGATGTTGGTATGGCCGCTTAAGCGGATCATCGTCTCAATCTCGACGATCAGGCGGGAGAGCTGCGCGTCGTAATAGCGCTGCTGGGATTGCCTGTTGGAAAAGAACATTTCCTCGTCAGCACTGTCTTCGCGCGGGATGGAGATGTGCTTGATCGCGGCCTGATGGACGACGGAGCTATACGGATCCTGCCGGTGCGCGCGCCAGACTTCGCCAAAGGAACCTTGCCCGATCTTCTCGTCAAGGACCCAATTTTCCCAGATAGGCTCAAAGCTGTGGATGTCCGGCATAAGGAAAACCTCTCTCTTTGATGAGTTGCATCCAGCGCGAGCTTTTGTGTGTCAATGATTGCTGATACGTGTCTCCATGCGCAGATGCTCGCTCATGCACGACCTCTGGATGCCGGACACTTCCGCGGTGACGGTGATCTTGCCGTGCCCCGAATTGGGCAGATCATATTCATGCACGATGCGCAGCGTTCCGAAGGACGGGCCGCCTTCCGGCTCTTTTGCCGACTCTGGAGCCTCCGTTCTGTCTAACCGTTCCGCATTCTGGGCTCGATTGAACGCATCAGACGTGAAAGTATCCAAATCGGGCGCGCAAATTTCCAGCACAATAAGGGTCGTGTTGTCCTCTCCCCCTGCTTCGAGTGCTGCATGATAAACGGCATTGGCACACTCATCAGCCGTTTTGGCTGCCAGCATTAAGGCTTCGATCTGCCCATCGTCGAGCATATCAGTCACACCATCGCTGCAAATCAGATAACGATCTGTATTCATAACAGGCATCGGGCGATCGACGGACGCCAAGCAGGTTCTGGTTTCCTCTTCATTATTCATGCCCAAATAACGTGTGATCATATGACGATGCGGATGGGTGCGCGCCTGTTCTGGTGTCAACAGCCCAACGTCGATCAGCATTTGAACTTTGGAGTGATCCCGCGTCAAAAGCGTGAGGGCGCCGTCGTGCAGCCGGTAGACTCGGGAGTCGCCGATGTGTGCGATCCGAACACAGCCAGCGTCTACGTAGACTAACGCGAGCGTGCTTCCTCCGCCGCATGCCGCTTGCGCCACAGCGAGACTGGTCTCGCTGACCCATTCGTGCAGGGCGTCTGGGAAATTAAGGCCTTTCATTTTGCCGACAAGGTTATGCATACGAGAGGCAGCTAAATTGGAGGCCAGTTCTCCGTTTTGCATGCCGCCCATACCGTCACAGACCGCAAAAAGCGCCCCGCAAAGCGGGAACTTTTCGGATAACGAGGCTTCTACGTCCATTTTCTGCAGAGAGGGGAAGGCACCGTTAAAGTAATATGCGTCTTCGTTGTTTCGCCTCACACGGCCCTTGCTGCTGCGTAGAGTAGCGAAGACGCAGGCTTCTTTGTTTCCGTCCATCATGACTCACCGTCCCTTTATATCGTTTGAAGTCCTTTTACATCGTTTTTTGCACACAGATACGACGGTGCGTCTTGGACAGTCTGGACGAAACGAAGATCAGCTTCGTCAAGACCGCACGGCGTTCCACCCAAGACACAAAGTTGCTCGCCAGTAAAAATGCCGATTGTTGGAAGCGATAGAATACCACTTGCGTGCCTATTCATACACAGCAGGCTGTGTTTAATTGCACGGGCGTTTTGGACAATACAAAGACAGCAAAACGGCAGAGCGTCATTTTATCCACGGAAAAGGGAAGCAGAGGATACAAGATGAGAGAACAAAAGGGTGAATAAAAACCTGTCGGTCTATCCAGCCCCCTAGAGACTTTCGCTCATCATTCAACGGATAGGCATTGAGATGTTTCGTGTCTACGGACAGTTGTAGCATCCATAACTCAAATACATTGTAACAGACGCGAGATGAAAACGCAATCCTGAATTGCAATATGTACAATAAAATTAACATCTACAAGAAGTTGTTGTCAATGTTTGGAGACCATGTTATAATAAAACAAATAGGGGCTGTTTGTTTTAGAAAAAGCCGAAGGCAGGAATACGCTCCTACGATGAAAAGGTCAGGGGAAAGCGGAATGTACAGGGGGAAGAATGTATGAACGAGGTTCTCAAGTGGGTTTTGCCCGCCGTTGTCGGCATACTGATAGCAGGGCTAATCGTGATGTTCATCGTTTTCAAGAAAAACCGCGTGCGTCGTAGACCATATCAAGCACAGAGCGTTCTTGAAAAAAAGCCGCAAGATTCTTTTCAGTTAAAGGGAATGAATGGAGAGAAAACTGTCAATGTCAATTGGAATGAAAAAACGGAGGAGCTTTCTTATAACGATGAAAAGACCATAGGCGAATCGTATGGCAATGAAAAAACTGTGGGTGAGTCATACGGTGAAGAGACCATTGGCGGGCCGTATGACGGAGGAAAAAAGATTAGAAACAGCGATTATAGTGAGACCGTTGTTAAGCCATTTGACAATGGAAGTAGAGTCAAAGTACGGGAGAGTGCTGGGCAGGATGGCGCGGCAGCTTACAAGACAAATGACGAAATGCTGGTGCCTGAGCTGGAGGAAGGCGATCTTGACATAACAGTAGATGCGTATCAACATCGGTCAGCGCAGTCTGATCGTTCGGCTAAGCACCATGAGGCTGTGCAGAATCCGCAAGTTATGAGTGTCGGGCTTTCGGAGACAGAGCATGGGGTTGCGAACGCAAATCTGGAGGACACGGTTATCCTTGCTCACTGGAGGCCGAAGACTGTTCTGGAGGCAGAAATCGACACGGGAGGGAAAAAACAGACACAGAGAATCTATTTCTTAGACGCCATGACAATCGGTCGCGCAGACGACTGTGATCTGTGCCTTCCTTTCAATTACGTTTCAAGACGGCATCTGCAAATCACCAAAAAGGATGAGCAATTGACGATCGAAAATCTGACGGCAGACAGGACGGGAGGGTACACGATGCTCAACGGCGAACCTGTCGTTCAGGGGGCGGCTTTGAAAGACGGCGACGTCATTGATATTGGCGACACGATAATCAGGATTCATATCATTCAAAGAAACTGAGCTCGCAAAGAACACAATGCAAAGCCTGAATGTGGAGCGACATTTGTGGCGGGAGAACGGTGATGGCTGTAAGACTTCAAGCTGCGGCTTGCAGCGATAAGGGTTATAAACGACAAAACAATGAAGACAACTTTTGCATAAACGGAAAATATATGGATCTTAAGGAGAGTGAGCACGGCGCGCTTTACATATGCGAAGCGTCGCCTTGCGCGCTTTTTGCGGTATGCGACGGCATGGGCGGAGAGGACGCTGGCGAAGAGGCGTCGCTGTTGTCATGCAAGCTATGCGCGGAATACCTGAAAAGAAAAAAAGAGTTTGTCCAAAGGAGTCGTATTGAAGCGTTTTTGAGAGACGCCTGTGAAAAAGTTTTCAATCAGGCCAAGCAAAAGTCAAATCGATCCGGATCGACGGTGGCGATACTCTTTGCAGCGCGAGATGGGTTGCGCGTTGCGAATATGGGTGATAGCCGCATCTATTTGTATAGAGACGGCGAGCTTTTTCAACTGTCGCAGGATCATACGCAGATGCAGTATCTGTTGGAAATGGGAAAAATACGGCGAGAAGAGATCAAGACACATCCGCAGCGACATGTCATCAGACAGTATTGGGGGATGCCGGTCGGTTTAGCGACCTTTTCCCCGTACGTTTCTGAGCAGATAGCTTACAAAAAAGGCGACGTATATCTGCTGTGCAGCGACGGCCTGACCGATATGCTCAGCGATGTAGAAATCGTCGGCGTGCTTGCCCGTAGCGAATCGGTTGAGAAAATCAGCAGAATGCTTGTGGCAGAGGCGCTCAGCAAGGGCGGGGTGGACAATACCACGGCTGTCGTCGTCCGGGTCAAAGAGGACACGACGAGAAAGAGAGGCCGCGCCGTCGCGTTGCTTTGCGCGCTGCTTGCGCTGGTCGGCGTCGCGGTTTTTGCCCTTTCGCAATTGCAGCGCTTTGACGGTGTTATGGACGTTATTTTAAATAAAATCCGTAGTGCTTTCGAGCAGTTTGGAATGATGTGAATCAACCATTTTGAAGGAGAGGCACGCGCATGTACTATTTGTGGCTCTTGTATGATGGCAAAGGAAAAGGCTACTATTTGCCTGACTGTGCCAGTCGGCCAGAACATTATCTGACCCTTACGGACGCGCAGGCCGCGATATGCGTTCAGGCGACAGCGAATCATGGCATCTGGAAAATTGAAGCGCCGGATGGATTCGCTTGGGAAGACGGGGCGGAACGTTCCCGGCCGGTAGAGGACTGCCGGTGGTTTGCGATGCATGGTGAGGAGAAGAAGCTCAGCGTATTTACAGCGCCATGCCGTCGAGAGGACACCGTTTTTCTTAAAGTGCGCTTTCCCAAATCGAATCGGCTCACGATAGGCGCCCTTTCCGACAACACGATTCAATACGCCGCGCCGACGGTTTCGCGTAGCCATTCAGAAATCGTGCTTCAAGAAAACGGCACCTACCGCTATGTGGATCACAGTAGCTTTGGCAGCTATGTCAACGGTAGCCTATGCATCAAAAAGAGCTACGATCTTGCATACGGAGATGTCGTTACGATCCTGCCCTCTCTTCAGATCGTCTGTCTCGGAGAGTTTCTAGCGATCAACAACACAAACCGGGTTAGCTTGTCGAAGAATCTGAGCCCGGTATCCGAAGAAGACTTCGTCGCGGAGCATGGCGGGGAAGAAGCGCAGGTGACGGTGCAGTATCACCGCGCGCCGCGCCACATGCAGCAGCCCAATACCGAGGCAGTTGAGATTGAGCCGCCTTTGGAAAAAGACAAACAAAAGAGCATGCCGACATGGCTCACAATTGGCCCGTCAATCACGATGGTTCTGCCAATGCTTGTGAGCTCCCTCGTAGCGCAGAGAAGCGTGTTGACCAGCATCGCCATGATGGGCACCTCTTCCGCTTTGGCGGTCATGTGGGGCGTATTTAACCGGCGTTATCAAAACGAGCAGCGCGCAAAAAACGAGGAAAACCGCCAGAAAGTCTGCAAGCAGTATTATGCGGAAATCGACGAGATGCTTTCCGCAGAGACGGAACGCGAGCGTAAACGCCTGCTCTACAACAATTTAAGTGTGGACGAGTGCCTGAATCTGCCCGCCGATAGCCATAATTACCGTCTTTGGGAGCGCATGCCCTCGCACGACGATTTTCTGTCCATTCGTCTGGGTTTGGGCGAAAAGGAATTCCCCATGCCGCTCAGCATTGGAAAGCTGAAGATTTCACTTGTTGACGATCCATTAAGAAGAGAGCCGCAACGGTTGTATGACGTCTACCATACCATGCACGACGTTCCGATGCTCCTGAACATTGCACAGTATCAGATTATCGGCGTTCTGGGGAACAAGGCTGCGCCGTGGCTTTTGCAGAGCATGGTCGTCCAAATCGCAGCAATGCACAGCTATCATGACGTGCGTATTGCGATCATTCATGACGAATCAGACGCAACCCAATGGCATTTTGCCAAATGGTTGCCGCACGTCTTCGCCAGCGACGACCGCACACTTCGCATGGTGGTCTCTGAGGAAAACGCGGTCGCAGAAGTCTTTTCCCATATCGACAGCATGTTGGCTGTGCGCGCGGATCAAAAAACAGAGCGGGAAGATGCCGTACAAACAGAGGCGGAGCGTGGCATCGACGCAAGCTGTATTCCGTGGTATATCGTGATCTGCACGGATCCGAAACTCTTGGAGGACAGTGCGCTCGTGCGTTATTTGACGTCGCCGGGGCTCGGCTTTACGATTATCCTGCAGACACCGACTATGGAACTTTTGCCCAAGGAATGCCGAATCATTATCGAATCAAAGGATCGGCTTGGCTCCGTGTATCACACGGACGGGCGGCTGGAAGGCGTTCGGTTTGAAAGAACGCGGGAGGAGAGGCTGGAGAAATTTGCAAAGCGCATCGCTCCATTCAGAATCAAGGAAATCGTCGAGAGTTCGGAGATTCCCTCTCTTGTGACGTTTTTGGAAACCTACAATGCGCGAAGCGTGGAGGAGCTTGATCTTCGCCGTTTCTGGAGCGAAAATCATGCGTATCAAAGCGTAAAGACGACTCTGGGGTATAAGGCGGGGAATACGCCGTTTGTACTGGACATTTCCTTCAAAAATCACGGCCCGCATGGCCTAATCGCGGGCACGACTGGCGCTGGCAAATCCGTTCTGCTCCAGACGTTCATTCTCTCCCTAGCGATCAATTATAGCCCGAAAGAAGTTCAGTTTATACTGATCGACTATAAGGGCGGCGGCACTTCCGAGGATTTTAGGCAGCTTCCGCATGCAGCGGGCATCATTGATTCTCTTCAAGGCGAGCGAATGATTTACCGCGCGTTAGCCTCGATCAAAGGCGAAATTCTGCGCAGGGAGCAGCTTTTCAAAGAGGGCGGCGTCAACGATATCGACGATTATATGAGGCTGTATAACAGCGACCCTTCTGAAGAATCGCTGGCTCATCTTATCATCATTGTTGACGAATTCGCCGAGCTAAAAAAGGAACAGCCCGAGTTCATGAGCGAGCTGGTCAGCGCGGCGCGCGTGGGGCGTTCGTTGGGGCTGCATCTTGTGTTGGCGACGCAGAAGCCGTCCAACTCGGTTAGCAACGAAATTGAAGCGAACACACGCTTCCGCATCTGCCTGCGCGTGGCAAGCAAGAGTGATTCGTCCGAAATGCTCAAGCGTCCGGAGGCGGCATACCTCAAGGGCATGGGACGTTGCTATGTACAGGTCGGCAACAACGAAGTCTTTGAACAGGTGCAGACAAGCTTCTCAGGCGCGGAATACGCGCCGGGCATGCTGCGCTCGGATGAAGAGCCGCGCATGCTCAACGAAGCCGGGCAACCCATTAAGTTTAAGAAAAAGAAAATAAGCGACGCGGAAAGCAGCAAGACGAAAACCGAGCTCACCGCGGTACTCGAGCATATTATCGCCAGCTGTGAGCGCTACCAGTTCCCCAAAGCGGCCAAGCTTTGGCTGGACGAGCTCGATCGGGAAATCCTGCTAACAGAGCTTCAGCCGATGATGGGCAACGTGTTCGCAGACCGACGATGGCCTGTCATTGCCGAAGAAGAACTCCTTGCGTATTACGGCATGGCGGACGACATCAATACGCAGCGGCATTTGCCCGCCGTGATCAACATCAGCCAGGATCGCAATGAGCTGATCGTCGGTCTGTCCGGCTCCGGAAAGACGACGATGCTTCAGACGCTAGCCGTGTCTTTGGCGTTGCGCTACAGTCCGAGACAGGTCGTGATCTACGCATTTAGCCTGACGAGCCACGCGCTTGGCTCGCTGCGAGAATTGCCCCATGTCGGCGATATCGTTTACGAGGAGGAAGGCGATGAACAGATTCGCCTGCTTGAATTCCTGAACGAGGAAAGCGAGCGGCGCAAAAAGCTCTTTTCCGGACGGGGAACCGATAATTTTGCGCAATTTAACCGCGCGCTGCAAATGGAAGGGGCGACGGAGGAAACGTTGCCTGCTGTGGTTGTGCTTGTCGATCGCGTCCAGCAGCTGCGCGACTGGGAAAACAATCGCAACGTGGAAAAGCTCCAGATTTTCTACGATCTGCTCCGGGCTGGCGCGGGGCAGGGGATTTACTTTGTTATGACGGCGTTTTCCAGAAACGAGTTGCCGGGAAAGTATCAGTCCTTTGTGCATGGGATCTCCCTGCAGATGAACGACCGCATGGATTATGCCGATGCGCTTGCCGCCCGCGTACCGCCAGATTGGGGCGGTATTCGAGAGTATCCAGGTCGTGGCGTGATCGCCGTGACGGACAAAGAGGCAAAGCAGACATATCTATACGAAATTCAGATCGCTGTCTACGGAACGTATGAATCCGACGCCCTTCGCGCGCAAAGGATTTCTCTGCTGGGCAAACAAATGCGCGAAGCCTGGCGAGGAAGCCTGCCGAAGGGCCTGCCCAGAATTCCGGAAAAGCCGGTGCTCAGCGAGTTCCTGTGCATGAATGAAATGCAGGAAGCGCTTCAGCAGTATGACAGACTGCCGCTTGGATACATCAAGAAGCAGGGCGAGGCGCTCGACGTTGATCTGCGTGAATGCTTTACGCTGCTGATCAGCGGGCCAAAGAGATCGGGTAAGACAAATCTGATCAAGCAGCTCGCCGTGGAATTCGCAAAGAAAGACGCGGAGATTTACCTCATCGGCGATATGGAGCTGCAGGATTGGGGTAAAGGGAAGGGCATGAACGCCTATGATCCCGGAGAAAAAAGCTTCGCCGAAGCGTTCGACACACGGATCATGAAGGACGTGGTGCAGGAACGCAGCAAGCTTGTCAGCGAGGCGAAAAAGACGAGCATCCAAAAGTATAGAGCGCTGATGGAGACGTTCAAGCCGGTGGTCATCCTGATCGACGATCTGGATACGTTTATCGGCGGCAATGAGGCCGGCTCGAATCTGATGAAGATGTTGCCATTCTTTACAGAGAACAATGTCAGCGGCTACGGCATCTACACAATCGCTGCGATTTCTCACGCGGGATACTCGCGTTGCAGATCGAGAGAGCCAGCAGCAAGTCTTGCAAAAGCGAAGCGCGGAATCGCGCTGCAAGGAAAGCTGACCGATTGCGATCCGTTTGATACGAACATGCCGTTCGCGCAGAAAAACATCGCGCTTCCTTTGGGAGAAGGTTTGCTGATTCTGGATCAAGAGGTGCGGCATATCGTCTTGCCGGAGTGCGACATGTGATCGTGAGCGGAGCTTGCGAGAGGGGAAACCTACGCTGCTCGTAAAGGAAGGAAAAATTGTGAAGAATCTGATCTTACTCAGCCCATATGGAGAAATCACCATGCTGGATGGCGATTATGCGACCATCGGCAGAGATAAATCTTCGGAGATTATCTTGTCGAATGCGGCTGTTTCTCCCAGACACGCGGTCTTTTCGCTAGGTGAATCGGGTTGGGTGATCACGGATGAGGGTTCGGCCAATGGAACGTGGGTGAACAATCAGAGGCTGACGCCGCATTCTGAGCACATCCTAAAGCGCCTAGATGTCGTTTCCTTTCCTTACGATGAGAGGTTTCCAGTAAGCCCATTTTCTGACGATCCCCGTCCTCAGAAAAACATGCTTTCAGACGGAACCGTCGTTCTTGAGCGCCCGAGCGCTCAATTTGGTTATGGTTTTGTCTGCTTTGATGCGCTGCAGGAAAACAAAAAGACCGCCGAAAAGGATGGCCATCTGCGATATGAGCCGGATGGAAACCTATATTATGATATGGAATTTGATTCCTTGGATCTATTCATGCATAGATGGAAGCAATGCCGACAGTGCAGAGCTTTTTCAGAGAGGCAACAACCAATTTGCCAAGCTTGCGGCCAACCGCTTCCAGAGAAAATATACGGATACTTCGATCCGGTTATGTGCTCACCGCAGTATAAGAGGATAGAAGAGGAGCTCAACGTAATCATGGAAAGACTATACCCAAAGCCAGCCTTTGGCGAGCCGTGGGTACTGGGCATGTGCCACTCGGTCTGGGCGGTTGAAAGTACAATATTGCTTAAGTGGTATCATATTCGTTGGAGAACCCCAGACGAGATGAATCCCGGTGCATATTTCGATTGATTTCCCTGCATCGTTCGTTTCATCCTGATTGCCTGTTACAAATGGGGCCGAGCGTATTCGGCGGAGCGTTGCCTTCAGGGAGGATGTGGTCAAGTGGTTCTATCGGTTTTCACCTACAACGTTGAGCCGGAACCCTTGCGTAAACTGATTGCGATCATGGGCGATGTGTCGCGTTCGCTTGGTGTGTCTTTCCGCATGGAGGTGTTTACGGACAACATTACGGACGCCGTTGAAATCATCCGAAAAGGAGAAGGCGTGCTTTTGTCGCTCGTGGGCGTGGACGATAAGAGCAGCGATCCAAATCTATTGAGCATTCGGCTGGGGCGAATGGCGAAAAAGCGCAATCGAGACAATTATGTAGTGTATGTGATCAAAGACACCTCGTTTTTGCCGCAGATCCTTCCGTATTGCAGTGGCGCATCGGGCATTGTGCTGCTCCCGGCGACGGCGTCTTCGTGTAAACCGGTCTTTGAACACGTTCTGAATGACTTCGGTCGCCTTTATGGCGGCGAGCAGCAGACGGATGAGAACTGGATTCATTTGAAAGCGAAGGGAAAGGTTTACCGCGTGCGCTGCTCGGACATTTGCTCCATACAGGCTGTGAACAAGATGATCGAGGTACACACTATGAAGCAGACGATCACGCTGGTAGATAAGCTCGAAAATCTCGAACAGGAGCTCGGCGATGCCTTTGTACGGTGCCACCGCTCTTATCTGATCAACAAGGGAAGAATCGAGTACATCGATTTTAAGGACAGAATGATTCACATGATGGATGGCAGCGGCATTCCGTTTTCTCGTTCGGCGAAGAATGATATCCAGAGAGTTGCGCAAGAATCCGGAGACTGACATGCCTCGCGGCAGGAAATCGATTGCGGAGGACGAATATGGAAAACATCATCGTGGAGATTTATATTGCGCCGGTCGGCGAGACGGCTGATTTCATGCTTCCCGCACATGTGGAGGTCAGGAAGATTCTCTCCGATTTAACGAGGCTTGTAGAACAGGTTTATCAGCAAATTACCTATGCCGGCGAGCAGCCGTTGCTGTGTTGCCTAGACGACGAGCGGATCATACCACTGAATTTAACATTGGCTCAAGCGGAAATCAAGGATGGGCACCGGCTCATTCTTGTGTAAAAGCATATGCTCTACGAGCACGAACAGGGGGAACAAAGATGAACATCAACGTAGATACGCAGGAAGTACGCCGGGTGGCGGGTCAGATCAGGCAGATAGCCGGAAATGTGCGCGGATTGTATGATTCCGATGTGCGCGCGATGAAGAGCAGCCTACAGGGTAACGCGCAAGGCGAGACGGCGAACGCAATCAATTCGGCGCTCAGCGAATTAGGAAACGACATCTGTCGGATTGCGCAAAGCCTGACGGAGATTCAGGTGAAGCTTGAAAAGTATGCACAGGAAATTGAAGAAGCGGACAAGAGGGCGACGGATGCAATCGACGGATAACAGTCGAAATAGAGTCCACATGGGAGAAGAAAAAATATGAAAAAAGGGTTTGTTTTTCTGCTGACGGCGCTGTCCATGCTGATGCTGAACATTCGGCTTTGCATGGCCGCTGAGATTGCGGATATTCAGATTCTAAGAGCCTCCGTGGACAGCGAAAGTCCCGTGGCTTACGTTGCGTTGCGCGCAAAGAACGCTTCAGGTAAGGGAATAAAGATTACAGCGGATGAGCTGGAGTTTGAAGCGAGCATGACAAACGGCGGCGACGGGCGAACCGTGCTGCTCAAGGGTGTCAAAGCGGGCGCGGGGCGTTTTGGCCATATCATCGTCGTAGATACCTCCATGTATTATTTTAGGAGCAAGAATATCAAAGCCGCTCATATCAGCGGAATCATCGCAGCCTACTTAAACAGGCTCAGCGAAGAGGAGCGCGTTAAGTTTATTCTTGCCGGAGAAAAAGGATGTACTGAGATCGATTACATGGCGTTGGCGGAGGCCAAAAACTACGCCGCTCAAATCGCATTGGGCCAGAAAGACCCCTCGATGATTTATACTGCGATTTATACGGCTTTCGAGCAAGCAAAGGAACCCGCAGTAGACGCCCCTCCATATAATTCGGTTTTCATCGTCGCCGATCCCAATTTATCGACAAACGAGGACAGCGTGCAACTGCTTGAGGAAGCGGTTTCCCTTTACAATGACAGCGAAGAGAAATTTGACGTTCTGCTGGCCATGCCCTATCGGGCCAGCTACTTTGGAACGCGCGGCGCGGCCAAGGACAGAACCAGCAAGGTCAACGAGGGCTTCGCAACGTATGAGAGCTTCGCGTCGCGCAGCGGAGGCGTGTTTTGTCGCGTCCCGCAGGACAATCGGGGCGTAGATACCACAGAACTGCTTGCAAAAATTCTCGAACAGCACAACTCACTGACGCTGCTTGAGATTGATCTTTCCTCGCTCAACCAACTGCTGGATCACGAAGGCGGCGAACAGGAGGTTGATATCCGCGTATCCGGAAAAAACAGCGACAGGACATCGACCGCAAGCATCAGAGTGGACGCCAGCCTATTGCCCCCACCGGCACTGACGCCGGCACCAACGCCCGAGTCGGATCCTCCCGATATACCGGTGGTCGTGTTGCATCAAAAGGACGCCAAGGCGTTTGAGGCGATCCGCGCGCTGATCAAACTCTGGTATCTTGAAGACAACAACTATTCCGAATTCGACGGAAATTGCTGGATGGCCTACGTAGACTTCTGCCAGGCAAACGAAATCGACGCTTCCGACGGTATTTATGAAGATGCGTTTAACCGGCTAATGCGGGGCGATGCGATTCCTGCCGGTACGGCCACGCCCATACCCACAACGACCCCCAAGGCCACATCCACGCCGGTGCCGACGATCCGACCGGACGGTTACAGGCTAGGCGACGCGGATACGGAGGAAAGCGGCGGGTTTATCTATTCCATGCAGGTCGTGCTACAGAAGTTGAATTGTTTCGGGGAAGAAAAACCCTCGTCGGGCATGTTGGATCAGCCGACGTTGGACGCCGTCACGCTCTACTGTGAAACGTACGGCTGGAACAACGAAGCTGCAGACAGTGTGAGCGCTATGCTGGTCAACGACATCATCACGAACGGACAGAACCGGGAACCGTATGTCGAGCCGGAGCCATCAAAAAAGGAGAAAGTGCGCGCTTTCCTGACAGTTGAGTTGCTTCGCATCGGAGGCTTTCCAATCTCCCGCGGCATGATGCTTGCGACAGCCGGTGTATTGTTCTTCATTGCGATAATTGTAGCGATTCTGGTTTCCGGGAAGAAAGAATACCCTGTCAGAGACATTATCGAAAGTCCTGTCAAAAGTCCTGTCGAAAGCCCCAAGGGAGAATCTAAAGGAACCGGCACAATAGATGTTTTCTTGCCTGTCTCGCTATCGATCACCTATAATGGAACGCAACGAACGCTGAATACTTATATTTATCTTGATAAGAACTACCTCATTGGACGAGACTCCGAGAGCCATCCAAATAAATTCAATTTAATGCTGGATTCGGATGACCGCAGGGTATCCAGACCTCACGCTGCGCTGTATTTGGAAAATCGGCCGGAAGGCAAGGTTTTATATCTTTGTGACCTAGGTTCCAGAAACGGCACGATTGTAAACGGAGACCGTCTGAGCGCCAATGCTCAGGGCTGGTCGGAAGACGAAAAGAAGGACATCGGAAGAGGAACTTACGATTTCAGCGAGAATAACGAAGAATTCATGAAGAAGCTCGCCGCATTCAAAAAGGAAAGCAGCAGACTTGTGCATAGCGGGGATCGCATCGAAATCGGCGGTCATCAGATCCGGATCAGCTGGTAACGGAGGGGAGAGCGTATGCCGGAAAAAACGCGACACCGCCTGATTCTGTGCGTGCTGTCGTTTTGCCTGTTGATCACCGTCGTGCTCGGGTATTTTGAGTTGTCGTTTGCGCTGCTGTGGGCGGCGTTTGTCCTGCTCGTCTGCCTTGTGATCAGACTGATCAAGCCTGAGATCTGGGGCCCGGTGAGACCCAAGACCCCGCCGTCTTCCGATATTCCCGATCACATTCTGATCCGCGTGGACGGTGAAAACGAGGAATCCCATTGGGTTGATAACGTTGAGTATGTGATTGGCCGCGGGGAGGATTGCAACCTGACACTGTCCGGGGACGCAACGGTGGGGAGAAAGCACTGCCGAATCCTATACCGCCAGTACAGCCGCGAATACTACATCGAAGACCTGCGAAGCAAGAATGGGACGTATCTGGGCACGAGGAGGCTCGAACCATTCAAGCAGGAAAAGCTGCTGGACAATGCGGAGATCACGATCGGCTACCGCTGCTATCGGTTTGTGCGCGGCAGGAAGTAGGATGAAATGGATCAGATTCGGGTCGATGTGCAGGGCCTTGAGGATGAAGCAGAAAGCTTGCGCAGGCTTTGCATTCGCTTAGACGATGAAGCCAGCGCGCTACGCAGGGCGGCTCACGCTGCAGAGGGAATTGGAACGCTCGGCGAGCGGCTGATGCTCGAGCTGTCAAGGGACGCGGCGCGTCTTTCGTTGTTGGCGGATCGCTCCGCCCGGGCGTCAAACGGCGTGCGGCGCGCCGCGGTGCTTTTCGCTGACTGCGAGGCGCATCTGATCCAGACGGCGGATCGGGCGCTGGCCGCGTATTCGCTTCTCCTCACGGAAAAACAGCGCGAGAGAAAAGAACCCGAGATAGATCGACCGTTTGTCTGATTCAAACACCATGCGAAGGCGGGTAAACCCGCTGAGACTTTCCAGCCGCTCCGCGTCCTTTCAGAGCCGGGCCCTTCCAAGAGAGCCCGGCAATTTCTGGAAAGCCATAAGAGCTTCCTTTTCTCCTTCTCTGTTATGCGAAGAACGTTTTTCACGCTCAAAAGCGCGGGAACCCAGCTTTTGCAGCGTGTGGATGCGTCCCCAAAGGCGGCGGCGCGATGCCTCATTAACCATTCATCCTTGAAAACGTGCATTTCGTCGGATTTGGTTTGCACGAACGCAAGGGTGTGCTATACTTCAACCACCGCAAGGGAGAAACCCAATCCTCACAAAAATCTATTGAAAGGAAGATGAACAATGGAATTTCTCGTTACCATCGAAGCCATTCTCGAATACATCGAGAAGGCAAAGCAGGCGCAGGACAAGCTGGAGGAGGCGAACAACCGCATGGAGCGAGCTTCTGACGCGGTGCTCCAGCAGTGGAAGGGCGACGCGGCGAACGCCTTTGCCGCCGAGCAGCAGCAGGTGCATGGATTTGTCAAGGATATAATTCGCGTCGGCGCGAACTTCATCCAAATTGTCAAACAAGTATCAATAGAATATGGTAATACAGAAGAAACAGTACGCAATGCCATTCAGCAGAAGTAAAACGATCAAAGCAGAAAGGAGAGAAACCTTATGGCAGACTATATTGTTGTAAATCCGGCGGAACTAGAGAAGTGTGCGCAGGAATATCGAACCGCGATGGATAGCGTGCTGGATGCGGTCAAGTTTTACTCCAATGCGATTCAGGCGCTGAGCAAGGACTATACAGGCAAGGCTGCTGCGATCATGGCTTTGGATGTTATCAGGCTCACAGGTCAGATCACAGAGGCGGCGGGACGCGCCGGCGATGGCGTCTCCGAGCTCTTGGAGAATAAAGAAAACTGGAAAAAAGGAGAAATCGAGATTGGGGGCGGGGGGCAAAATGTCGATCCCGGCTTGAAATCTCCGTTTGCCTGATGGTAACTGCTAAACATCATAAGGAGGAACAGACTATGCAGACGCTTAAAGTTACGATTTCCGAGCTGCAGCACGGAGCGAGCGCGCTCAGAGCGGCAAAGCAGACCTTTCTGGAGGCTTCCACGCAGATGAAGCAGGCGGCGAACGAGCTTGGGGAAACATGGGAGGGCCCCGCGAGGGACGTCTTCATTCAGGAGCAGGAGCAGATCGACCAGTGGTATCAGCAGATGGCCGAGGTCGTCGAAAACTATGCGGCCGCAATGGACAGGGCAGCTATACAGTATCAGCAAACCGACGCGGAAGGCGCGCAGATCATCAACCGCTTCTAAGCATTTGAAAAAAGAATATAACAGAAACGGAGGATACCCGCATGGCGATGGCGAGAATTAAGGTCAAGAGCGACGCTTTGGAGCAGACGATTCGCAAGTTTAATGCCTGCAAAGACGCCCTGGCTGACGCATACAGACAGATGAAGAACGCGGTCAACCAGGTGGACGCTTCCTGGCAGGGCGATGCAAGTCAGAAGTTTATCGCCAAGTTCAACGAGATTTATGCCAATCTCCAGACGAGCGACGCGACCGTGCAGCAGGCAGTAGACGGCTTGCAGATTGCCCTTGATCAGTATACCGAAGTTGAAAATATGGTGATCGATCTGTTCGGACAGGTCGAAGAAGCCGCTAATCCGTTCGCCTAAGGCGCTTGAGGGCTCAATAAACACAGGACAGAAACGTGGTGTGAGAAATGGCCGATCAGATTCGCATGAACTTCGATCAACTGGCGCAGGTTGCGCAGCGGCTCAACGCGCTCGGCTACAAGCTGGACGGGATTGGATCGGAGATCAGAGGCGTTCATATCAACGCGGAGTCTGGCGGCGAGCTTAAAGCAGGCGTGAGCTGCTACCTGAGCGGCGTCGGCTATGCGGTCAATTCAACCGATATAGCCGGCGCGCTCAGGCAGCTCGCCCGGGCCGCCGCGCGAGTTGGCGATCGCGCGGCGGCGCTTTCCGGTGGGGTCAGCAGGACGGCGGCGCTTTTCGCCGGCGTCGAGAGGGAACTAATGCTGACGCTGGATTATGGCGACGGTGGACAACGGCAGCAAGGCGGCGCGGCTGGCGAAAATTCTATCGATCAGATGATCGCCAGCTTTTTTTCAGTATATAGGGGCCGCAGACCGAGCAAACGCGAAGTGCTCAATTTTTTTAAGAAGCAGGATCTTCCGGAGACGCTTGTGCCAGCTGTGCTGGCGACAAGCAACGGCCTGTCTGTATTATGGAAAGAATACAAGGAAGACGGTATTGCAAAATCAAGCTGGAAGCCAAGCGCTCTTAAGGTAGAACCCGACTCTGGAGACAACGCCACGAAGGTCACTTTCGATCCTAAAACAGGGGAATACACTGAAACGCCAAAGGATTCCACTTATCGTGATCAAAAAACCTTATTGGAATTTGGCGCGTCTGCCAGCGCAAGCGAAAGTCTAATACACGGCGAATTTGAAAAGACCAATAATAATTTCACGCTTGAAGCAGATTTTGATGTTGTTGCGGCAGAGGCGCATGCCAGCTACAAGGGCGGACTCTATTCATATAAAACCGGAGCAGATGGGGAAACCTATCGAACACTTTCTCCCGGTATCAAAGTTGAAGCAGGGACGTCGGTTTCAGCAGCAGAAAGTAATATCGGCGGCGAGTATGAACTGATCGACAACGTGTCCGTTGGCGGAGATGTTCATGCCGAGGTGTTGTCAGCCGCAGCAAATTCAAGCTTTGGAATCGGAATCGTGGAGAATGAACTGATTGCTTCTGTAAAACTTGAAGCGGAAGCGAATCTGGCCAAGACCGGCGGTGATATGCATGTTGATGTGGGTGGCGTCAAAGGAACCATAGGCGGCGATGTGTCTATCGGATTTGGCGCGCACGCAAAAGCGGGCTACGAGGATGGAAAAGTGAATTTCGACGTTGGCATTGGTATCGGCATTGGCGCAAGCGTGCGCGGCGAGATCGACATAAGCGGCCTTATTGATAATCTGACGAATGTGATGAATGTGGCGGATAATATCATTAGCGGCGCAAGCTATTTCTTTGGCGCCCTCTTTGGATAACGGAGGATGACAGGGATTGAAAGACCTATTTCTTTCAGGCGTATGCCTGTTTATCGCGGTAGTCTGCATTGTTATTGCGGTCTTCTGCCGCGCGATGAGCGCAGGATTTCAACGGACGGCGAGAGCGTCAGATGCGGTAGTTATCGGCTTTACACCGGAGACGGCATCCAGTCATGCCAGACCGTTGGTGCGGTTCAAAACGGCTGATGGCATGGAGCACACCATACCGGCGCAGAATACCGGCAAGGCGGCGCAGGAGGCAACGACGGGTGCGCGGGTTAAAATCCTCTATACGCAAAAGAAGGGATTCGGTCGGGATATATGGAATATTTTCATTGTAACAGATGCTGAGCACGCGAGGCCATACCGCGTCTATGACGTCATTGCAGGAATCCTTTTTGCGGTCGCTCTTGGGTTAGGTCTCGCAGCCTATGCAGTTTGGCACGGCTGAACAAACAAATATCAAGCAGGAGGGTAAAAAACATGAAAGTTGAAGGACTCTTGCCGATCGGTTCGGTTGTAATGCTCTTTGGGGGCAATCACCGTTTGATGATTACGGGCTATGCTCAGAAGATGGTCGATCGTGATGACACGCTTTACGACTACGTCGCCTGCCCGTATCCGGAGGGATATATCGGTCCGGAACAGAATTACCTCTTCAACAGGGAGCAGGTCGAGAAGGTTTACAATGTCGGCTATCAGACGGACGGACAGTTCGCCTATGTCGAAAAAGTAGAGCAGGGAATCAGGAACTTTCGCCAGAAGCTGGAGCAGGACGCGAAGTAAAACATAATTGCCGAAGAAGCAGGCAAACCGAAAACGACGAACAAGGCAGGCCGCCAACATTGTTGCCTGCGGCAGCCAGCCGCGGATACTGAGGTGGGGACGCCGCGGCTTGCTAAAGACGCGGGCATGGAAACCGCCAAGGGGGCCGGGAGAGGATCGTATTTGAGGAGATGCCGATATACTAGAAGAGAGCTGTTCTATGGATTGAAGTGATAAAGCGGGACTAAATATGAAAAATACGCGGTGATATGGCGATGAACGAAAGCGACAACATTCAGGTTTTAAATAATACATTGCAGATCCTCAAGCGAGGAGCTTATTGGCACGGCTTCCATAAAGTCTTCTTAAAACTGACTCAGCAAGAGCAATCGGAGGCAATCTACTATAGCGAAGATATGGTGGAGAATCTCCGGCAGAACACCCAAGCAGCCGATGGCGCGGCTTTTTTGCAGGGCCGCGTTGCAGTGGTAAACCTTGATTCTTTTGAGGCAGCGCGCTGTTTAAGTGATCGGTATAGCTGTTCAGAAAAAGAGACGGGGATTCTTGTCCTGAATTTTGCGAACCCGGTTTCACCGGGCGGCGGAGTGCGGCGGGGAGCAAAAGCACAAGAGGAGAGCCTTTGCAGGTGCAGCTCGCTGTTGATGTCGCTGGAGAGCGAAGCCGCTGCTGTGTATTACCGTCTGCACGAAAGACACTACAGCTGGCTTTCGTCGGATTCCATGATTCTCTCGCCTAAAGTTGAAATCATTCGAGATGGAGAAGCACACCTATTAAACGAATCGTATGTCGTATCCGTTTTGACTTGCGCCGCGCCGATCGCACGTTATAATTATGGAGAAGTAAGCGATGTAGAGCTTCAAGAGGTTTTATATAATCGAATAAAGGGCATGCTTTGCGTGGCAGCCGCCAATCATTATTCAAAGCTTGTGTTGGGCGCATGGGGATGCGGGGCCTTTGGAAATGATCCCGTTATGGTGTCGAGTTTATTCTATAAAGCGCTTGCGGAGTTTAGATGGAAAGATCAACCCGCGCAGATCGGATTTGAGCATATTGTTTTTGCCGTATTGGATCGAACATGCAGTCAGAGAAGTTTTAACGCCTTCATGAATGCTTTTTCACCAGTCATGAAAAGAATAATCTAGAAAACCACGGATTAACTATTCATATTGCTATGCGATGAACAACTCTCATTCTAACCGATTCGACAGACGCTGGATAGGATCGACATGTTCATGTTCGATGGCAACCTTGACTATGAAGGCTGATGGGTGAAGAACATGGAAGGAGCATACATAGCCATCGACCTGAAGTCGTTCTATGCTTCCGTGGAATGTGTCGAGAGGCAACTTGATCCTCTGACCACGAACCTGACAGTAGCAGATGAGAGTAGGACGGAGAAGACCATTTGCCTTGCTGTTTCTCCCGCGCTCAAGAGCTATGGCATCCCCGGCAGAGCGCGGCTGTTTGAGGTGGTTCAGAAGGTTAAAGAAGCAAATGCCCTGCGTCAAAGAAAGGGGGCTGTCAAGCTAACGAAATGGTTAGCCTGACAGCCCCATAACTATGTAAACATAAGAAACACACGAAAACGCAGCAAATCTATGCGATTTTGGCCAGTCTTAAAAAGCCTCGTCGCTTTTTTGAGCATCGCAGAGGCAGAACTCGCCGGGAGAATGATTCTGTTTTTCGGGAATC
>CANQKY010000006.1 GCA_947624575.1 uncultured Clostridia bacterium | reverse complement strand
GCCGGTTTCGGCGGAAAGCGGAACCACTGCCGCAAAGGGATAAGCGCGGTCGTACTGGGCGATTTGGGCAAGGAGAGCGGAACGATCCCGCAGCAGGTCGATTTTATTGATCGCCAGCACCACCGGCAGCGAGCGGTCGAACCGGTCAATGAGCTCCTGCTCCGCCGCCTTGATCGGACCAAACGGCTCGACCACCATCACGATTGCGTCCACATCTGCCATCGACTCCTGCACCGACTGCACCATATGCTCGGACAGGCGGTTGCGGGAACGATGCCAGCCCGGCGTATCCAGAAACACATACTGTGTTTCACCCTTGGTCAGCACACCGGTGATGCGGGTGCGGGTGGTCTGCGGCTTATCGGTGACAATGGCAATCTTCTCCCCGATCAGCCGATTGAGCAGCGAGGATTTTCCGACATTGGCTTTACCGACAATCGTGATAAACGCACTGCGGGATTCGTCAGACATATCATAACTCCTAATCCTGTTTTTTATGCGGAAACCGGAAGATGAACCAAAGTCCCGCCGCCGCCAGCAGCAGCATACCCGCAAAGCAAAGCGGGTGCGCTGTCAGATACGAAAACGCGGCGGACAGCCGGTCGGCATGGAAAAACACCAGCGCACCGATTGCCACCGAGGTCAGCGCGGCGACCAGCACGGCGCCCGCCGCCACGTCCTTTGCGACCCGCGCCATCATGTGATAGGACGGGGATTCGAGGTTTACCAGCACCTCAAGCGCCGTATTGAACATCTCGGCAGAGATCACAAAGCCGAACGCAAAGCAAAGAGCGATCATCTCCGTTCGACTGACGCCGTAAACCGCAGAAAAGCAAAGCACCAGCACCGTTGCGGTGAGGTGAATCCGCATATTGCGTTCGTTCCGGACACAGGACCAGATCCCCCGTCCGGCGAACAGAAAGCTCTTTCGCAGGCTGCGAAACTCATGCGGCAGCTTCATCTCAGGCAGTTCGGGACAGACCCAGCTCGGAAAGCACCTGCTCCTCCCGCTCCCGCATCTGGAGCGCCGCAAGTCCGCTGAGCTCATGATCGTATCCAAGCAGATGGAACACCGAATGTACCGTGAGAAAGCCGATCTCCCGCTGGAGCGAATGGCCGAACTCCTCCGCCTGCTCCACGGCGCGCTCCATCGAGATCACCACGTCGCCCAGCATACAGGCGCCGGTCTCCTGATTGACATCGTACTTGCCGTTCTCGCCCAGCGGGAACGACAGCACATCGGTGACCATATCCCGCTCCCGATACTGCGCGTTGAGAGAACGAATCTCCTCATTATCGACAAAGGACACGCTGATCTCCGCGTCCTGCGAAAAATTTTCGTAGATAAGTACCGCATGACAGCAACGGCGGATCAGCAGCCGTATACCGGACGGAATCTTCACCGCCGTCTGATTGTTGGCGATCAAAACTCTGACTTTATTCATCTTTCTCACTCCTAACGGTGTTTCTTTTCGCTTCTTGTTTCATAGGCGCGGATAATCGCCTGCACCAGCTTATGCCGCACCACATCTTTTTCGCTGAACCGCAAAATCGCGATATCCTCAATGCCGCGCAGCACCCGCATGGCGTCGAGCAAGCCGGAACGACGGCTGTCCGGCAGGTCGATCTGGGTCACATCGCCGGTGATGACCGCCTTGGAGCCGAAGCCCAATCGGGTCAAAAACATCTTCATCTGCTCCGGCGTGGTGTTCTGCGCCTCGTCCAGAATGATAAAGGAATCGTCCAGCGTGCGCCCTCTCATATACGCCAAAGGCGCCACCTCGATATTCCCACGCTCCAGATACTTCTGGAAGGTCTCGGCGCCGAGCATTTCAAACAGCGCGTCATAGAGCGGGCGAAGATAGGGGTCGACCTTATTTTGCAGATCGCCCGGCAGAAAGCCGAGCCGCTCTCCCGCTTCCACGGCAGGACGGGTCAGAATGATCCGGTTGACCTCGTTTGCGCGAAACGCCTTGACCGCCATCGCCACCGCAAGATAGGTCTTTCCGGTGCCGGCGGGACCAACCCCCAGCACGACCGTATTCTCCGCAATCGCGTCGGTATACTTTTTCTGCCCCAGCGTTTTCGCCTTGATCGGTTTCCCCTTGGAGGAAATGCAGATACAGTCGTTAAACAGCGTGCCGATCCGGTCCTCGTTTCCCTCGTCCACCAATGTCATGACATATCCGATATTCTGCTCGTTGAGCGTTTCGCCCTTATTGAGCAATTCCAGCATACCGGTGAGTACCTTGGCAGCCTGTGCAGTATCTGCGGGATCGCCTGCGATCTTGATGTCGCTTCCGCGGCTGATCACCCGAACGCGGTAACGCCGCTCGACCTCCTTTATATTTTCATCAAAGCTCCCGAACAGTGCCGGTGTCTGCTCCATTCGGTCGATATTGACGATCTGCTCTGCCAAAGTATCACCTCTTTTTCGTTTCACTTCCACGGTTATCAGTATACCACAAAATATAAGCTCTGCGGCGGAAAAATTTTTATTCTAACAAAATTTCCGCATATTGTGCAATATCCTCCAGAAAAACATAGGTGGCGTTTAGTGAAAATTGCTCACCGTTTTGTGAAAACTCGATGTTTTTTGAGACAATGCCGACACCGGCAGGCAGTTTTCGCTCATATTCCGCGCACTGCTTTTCCAGCTCGAGCCTTGCCGCGTCCGGTGTGAGTGTGACCGGCTCGACCGTATAGGGGTGATACTCCGCCGTCATCAGAGAAAACGGCAGCTTGACCCCAAACAGCACCACCGGTCGTTCGGTGCCGTATGCCTCGGCGTGCTCCGGCAGTCCCGCCGAGAGAAAAAGCGGGATTTTTTTGCTCCCGAACACCAGATAGCGGTAGACCTTCTCCTTCTGGTAGACCCGCTTTTCCCACGCGACCGGCAGAGTAAAGGTTTTCTGCTCTACCGTTTGCGCCTCCACCTTGCCGAGCGCACTGCGAAAGCCGCTTTTTTCGAGCTTTCCGGTCACGATCCCCGATATGAGCAGCTGTCCTTTTGTCACCACATCGCCGACTGCCGCCTCCGCGCTGCCCCGATATGCCTCGATCGCCACGATCTGACCGTCCTTTGCCGCCACGATATTTCGCACGGTCTGATCGTCCTCCGGCGGAATTTTGGGCGTCGTCTCGTGCAGCTCGATGCTCAGCAGGCTGCCGTTGCGGTTGACCGAAAGCCATGCGGCATCGGGAAACGCGTTCTCCAACCGCAATGAGATGGTTTTGAGATCCATGGTCGGGAGAAAGGCGCCGATATGGACGCCCTCCTTTGCGGCGGCGGCATAAAGCGCCTGCGTGGGAATCCGCTCGTTTCCCACCACCTCGATCCGCCAAACAAAGTTTTGCAGCGCCATCACGCAGCAAAGCCCCAGCAAAAGCCCGACCGGTATGCCGATCCGCTTCCTGTGCCGGTGAAGATAAAAGGGCAGTCCCCGCTTTCTCAAAAGCTCGGTGCGAAGTGCACGCCGCCGCGCCATACGGGCAAACGCCCGATAGTCGTCGGGGTACAAACTCACCTCAAAGCCGCCGGGGATCGGAACAGGGTCCCAAAGCCCGATGTCCTCCTCCGCCGCCTGATTGAGCAGCGCCTCCGGCTCTCCGCCGATCACCGAAACGCGCAGATTGCCGCGGCACCAGCGATAAAAACGCCAAAACATAGCCACGCCCCCTCAACAGATCCACGAAACACCGGTAATTTTTCCGGTCACGCAGAGGTTTTCCCCCTCCATTGACCGTAAAAGCAGTTCGCTGCCCTCGATCTGAAGCTGTCCCTGACCGGCGCGCAGCAGCACGCAGCAGTCGTCATAGGCGATGATACCGCGGTTCCCCTCGACCAAAACCTCGCTGTTGCCGGTCATGGTGACGATCGCGCCGCCATAGCCGGAGGTGTCCCGCATTTGGGAGACGATCCCGTGCAGCTTTTCCTTCATCATGCTGTCACCCGCTTTCTTTTGCAATATATTACGGAAAAAGGCAGCATATACATCTGTCAAGGGGTGATCGCATGGAACGGATCATGAGAAAATTGGGCAGAACAGGGCTTGCGGTTTTGCTTAGCGTCGGTGCTTTTTTGCTGCTGCGCTACACCGGACCGGTCGGCGACCGAGTGAGAAGCGGAATTGACGTCTGCCTGCGGGTGATGATCCCGTCGCTGTTTTGCTTTTTGATCCTGTCGGAGTTTGCGCGGCAAACAGGCGTTTTAACGCCCCTGCTCCGTCCGCTCGACCGGATATTGCACCGAATCTTAAAGCTGCCCGAGGGGAGTACTACCCTCTTTTTCTTTGCGCTGATCGGCGGCTATCCCGCCGGAAGCCGACTGCTTTCGGACACGGTGCGGGAAAACGGACTCTCCGCAGGGGACGCAGACCGGCTTTTGCCCTTTTTTGTCTTTGCGGGTCCCTCCTATCTTTTGGGCGGTGTGGGGATTCCCCTCTTTCATCAAAGCGGATTTGGTGTTATACTGATTCTATCACAACTGCTTGCCACCCTTGTGATGGCTTTTTTGTTCCTGCGGCTCGGACCGCCGATACCACAGATCAAAGCGCCGCCGAAGCGCGAAAGCGTTTCCGCCGCGCTGACCCTTTCGGTCGCCAAAGCGGCGCGCACCATGGCTTCGATCTGCGGATTTATCCTGCTGTTTCACGCGGCGCTCACCTTCCTGCCGACCGGTTGGAGGGGTGAAGCTCCTACACTTTACACCGCTCTCTGCGGTTTTCTGGAGGTCACCGAGGGAGTTTCCGCCTGCTCCCTGCTGCCGCCCCACGCCGCTTTGATTGCCGCCTGCGGGATCACCGCATGGGGAGGCTGCTGCATCTGGCTGCAGATCGCCGCCGTGTTGCAGGGAAGCGGTATCTCCCTTCGGCGGACGCTTTTGCTGCGGCTCCCCTATGTTCTGCTCTCCACCGCCTTTTGTATCCTCCTCTCCCGCCTGCCTGTCTTTCGGCTGAGCGAGGCAACATCTCTGCAAAGCAATATCCCTTTACAGCAAAGTGCGCCCAGCCGTTTGGCGGATCTGTCGCTGGTGCTGTTATGCTTTTTGCTAATTTATCTGATCGAAAAGAAAAAGGAGCATCAAACATGAAAAAACAAATCTGGAAGCCCGCCACCCTGCTCTCTCCGGTTCCGCCGGTGCTGGTCTCCTGCGGAAGTGTGGAGCAGCCGCTTGTTCTGACCATTGCCTGGACCGGCATTTTGAACTCCGAGCCGCCAATGACCTACATTTCGGTACGACCGGAGCGCAATTCCTTTCCGGTGATCCGGCAGACCGGAGAATTTGTCATCAATCTGCCGACCGAACGGCTGCTTTTCGCCTGCGACTACTGCGGTGTGGTATCGGGACGGAAAACCGATAAATTCCGTGCGATGAACCTGACCGCCGCGCCCGCCAAAGGGCTTTCCGCTCCGCTGATCGAGGAAAGCCCCGTCAACCTCTGCTGCAAGGTCGTCGAGGAAAAGGAGCTTGGCAGCCATGTGATGTTCCTGTCCGAGATCACAGCAGTTTGTGTAGATGAAACCCTCATCGACGAGAAGGGCGCGTTTCACCTGGAGCGGGCGGGGCTGCTTGCCTATGCGCACGGCAGTTATTTCGCCCTTGGCAGGCGGCTTGGAAGATTCGGCTTTTCAGTGCGAAAAAAGAAAAAATCCCGCCGCCGGTAGCACCCATTTTGCCCTCCCTGCATAGTATGAGGTAACGATTACAAAGGAGGCTTTTTCATGGGGTTCTCATTCAACAACAACGGCGGTTGGCTGATCATCGCGATCCTGCTTCTGTGCTGCTTCGGCTTCGGCAACTGCGGCTGCAACAACAATAATAATGGCTGCGGCTGCAATAACTAGCAGGAAAAAACAAAACGGGGTTCTGTATCATGATACAGAACCCCGTTTTGTTTTTCTTAAAGCTCTACCGGTCGATAGGAAATGCGGGTGCGGAACACGATCCGTTCCTGTTGCCGCCGGAGACGTTCCAGATACCGCCGCCTTTTCGCCGCATAGCTAAGCCGGACGCCGCAAACCGAAAGGAGGATCAGCAAAGCTCCCAAAACGATCAACAGCACCACGGTGGCAAGCGAAGCCGCCTCCGACGCCGCGGCAGCACTAAACAGCAGGAAGAATCCCATCAGCCCGAACAGCAGGAAAATGCGCTTCATATCAGTCACTCCTATCATAAATTTGAAAGAAGAACATTTGTTCTTTTCTTTATTTTATCCCCTTTTCCCCGATTTGTCAAGCATTTTTTGAAAAATTTTCAAAATAAAAATCCGCCCGCATATGAAATGCACCCCTCTTTAGACAAAGTGGTATAATGTCTAAAAAGGGGTGTATTTTTATGTCAACAAGGAGTACCAAACAAAAGGTGCACCGGAGAAGTTAAGCTACCAAATATATACTTCTTTGTCAATGACTTGTCCCTTGTGCTGCTAAAGCAGATACAGTACGATATTTCAATATTCCCATTACTTGCATAGTTCTTCTTACAGCAAAAACGAAGCCTTGCAAAAGCAAGGCTTCGTTCGGTTTTACTCGATGCGGCTTTCGTGTCTTTTTAACAGCTCGGGATAATACTTATGTACCTCATTCTCCAGCTCCAGATCGCCGATCGCCGTATCGCGGCCGTTCTCATACTGCTGATCCACCCAGCTCTTGATCTTCAACACACACTCGTGGTGCTTATCGATTTTCTGCTCATTCTCCAAAGAAAAATAGGTGTTGATCCATGCGGCGATTCCTGCCGCGCCCGATGTGGAATCGACCACCACGATGGGCGGTCTGCCTAAAATCTCGGTCGTATTGAAGATATTATAAATTTCCTCGTCCTTCATCAGACCATCGGCATGGATACCGGCGCGGGTGGAGTTAAACGCGCGCCCCACGAAAGGCGTTCTGGGCGGTATCTGATAATTGAGCTCTTTCTCAAAGTATTCCGCGATCTGTGTGATGACCTTCAGATCCATGCCGCCGGTATTCCCCTTCAGCTGGCAATACTCGATGCACATCGCCTCCAAAGGCGTATTTCCTGTCCGCTCTCCGATCCCCAGCAGCGATGTATTGACTGCCGCCGCTCCATAGAGCCACGCCGCAACCGCATTCGGAACGGTGTTATAAAAATCGTTGTGACCGTGCCACTCCAGAAGATGACTGGGAACGCCCGCAAGATTTTTCAAATTATACATGATCTGCGGCACACTTCGGGGCAGTACCACCCCCGAAAAGGGCGATCCCAAGCCAAGCGTATCGCAGGCGCGAATCTTGATCGGGATTTTGTACTGCTCCATCAGCTTCATCAGTTCCTCCGCAAAGGGAAGCACAAATCCGAAGAAATCCGCTCTGGTCAAGTCCTCAAAATGGCATCTCGGTCTGATCCCCGCTTCCAGTGCGTCGATGACAATGGCAAGGTAATTCTTAAGTGCTTCCTTTCTGGTCCACTTGAACTTCTTAAAGATATGATAATCCGAGCAGGAAACCAGTATACCGGTTTCTTTCAGTCCCATTTCCTTGACAAGCTGAAAGTCCTCTTTCCTCGCCCTGATCCATGCCGTGATCTCTGGAAACTCATACCCCAATTCCTGACATTTGCGAACCGCCTCCCTGTTTTTCTCGGAGTAGAGAAAAAATTCGGTCTGGCGAATGATACCGCTGCCGTTATCAAGCTTATGCAAAAGGGTGAACAAATCCGTTACCTGCTGCACCGTGTAAGGAGAACGCGCCTGCTGACCGTCACGGAAGGTCGTATCGGTAATGAAAATGTCCTCCTGCAGGTCCATGGGAACCATTCTTCGGTTGAAAACCAGCTTCGGTATCTCATCATAGGTATACATATCCCGAAAGAGATTGGGCTTTTCTACATCGACAAACTTGTACCCAAACTCCAACAGTCCTGACTTATTGATAAAACGATTCGGCATAAAGCCTCCTTTCATCTATAAAAACGATAGCAAACGGCAATGGGTGTTATAAACCCATCTGCCCCATTTTTTGTTCAAACTTATTCTTTTCGGGCGTCTTTGGCACCTCGACCGGATAGCGGTCGGTAAAGCAGCCGTCACAAAACTGAAGTCCCGCTTCCGCCGCCAGACGGTGGGTATTCTCCACGCTGAGATAGCCGAGCGAGGTCACGCCAAGCTCCCTGCCGATCTCCTCGGCACTCCCCAAACGGCAGGCGATCAGCTTATCCTTGCTGTCGATATCGGTGCCGAAATAGCAGGGAGCAATAAAGGGCGGAGAGGAAACGCGCATATGCACCTCTTTGACGCCTGCCTCCCAGAGCAGCGACGCGATCCGCTTGCTGGTGGTGCCGCGGACGATCGAATCGTCAATCATCACCACCCGCTTTCCCTCTAAATTGGCGCGGAGCGTGTTCAGCTTGATTCGCACCGCGCTTTCACGCTGTCCCTGCGTCGGCTGGATAAAGCTCCGCCCGACATACCGGTTCTTGATAAACCCGACCCCGTAGGGAATCCCCGATTCCTCGGCATATCCCATTGCCGCGTCGATCCCCGAATCGGGTACGCCGATCACGATATCCGCTTCCACCGGATACTCCTGCGCCAGAAACCGTCCGGCACGGCGGCGTGCGGTATGCACGCTGACCCCCTCCAGAAAGCTGTCGGGACGGGCAAAATAGATATACTCAAAGACGCACATGGCGGTCTTTTGCCCGCAATGGGTGGTGATGGAGGACACGCCCTCACGGTCGATCACCACAATCTCACCGGGTCGGACATCTCGCCAGAATGCGGCGCCGATGCTGTCGAGCGCACAGCTTTCGGACGCCACGACCACCGCGCCGTCCTTTGTTTTCCCGAGGCAGAGCGGACGGAAGCCCTGCGGATCGCGAAATGCGATCAGCTTGGTTGCCGTCATCACCACCACCGAATAGGCGCCTTTGAGCTCATACATCACCTTCTCGATCGCTTCCTCGGTGGTCGTCGAGGTCAAACGGGCAGAGGTGATGGCATAGGCGATCACCTCGGTATCGGTGGTGGCGTGGAAGATGGCGCCTTTCAGTTCAAAGGCGCGGCGTAGCTCGGCGGAATTGACCAGATTGCCATTATGCGCCAGCGACATATTTCCCTTGATATGGCGGATCACCAGCGGCTGCGCGTTATTGCGGGAGATGCTGCCGGTCGTGGAATACCGGACATGACCGATTGCCATGTTCCCCTTGCCGAGATGCGCCAGCCGCTCGGGGGTAAACACCTCCGGCACCAGCCCGACATCTCGCTCATGGGTGAACACGCCATCGTCATTGACCGCGATCCCGCACGCCTCCTGTCCCCGATGCTGAAGCGCATAGAGCGCCAGATAGGTCGTGTGCGCGACATAAGATGTGTTCGGCTCGAAGATGCCGAACACACCGCATTCCTCATGCAGACCGTGAAGCATGATGATCCCTCCCGATCAGTTGGCGGTATACATATTCCCGTAAGGGCGGCTGCTTTCCGGTGTGAATTTCACAAACGGAACGCTTTTGATTTCCTCCATATCTGCGCCGAAATAGGCACAGTATTTTTGCAGATAGCCGTCCAATTCCTTTTGGTCTTCCTCATTCAGTGCGGAAACGGCGATATTCCGGCTCACATGATGCTCGGGGTAGGCGCCGCGCAGATAGATTTTTCCGCCGTGCATACCGGTGGCACAATGGCTGCCGAACAGATCGTCCTCCGGCTTCTTTCCGAGCCCCAAGATCACGATCACGCCGCCTGCCATATACTCACCCATAAACGCGCCCGCCACGCCGCCGATCACGACCGCAGGCTTCATCTTGCCAAATTCCTTCATATGGATTCCGCCGCGACAGGATACGCCCTGCTCGATATAAATTTCACCGTCCCGCATGGCATAGCCCAGCGCATCGCCGACATGACCGTGGATCACGATCTCGCCGCCGCTCATGGTGTTGCCGACCGCGTCCTGCCCGTTGCCGAACACCTCGACCCGTCCGCCGTTGAGATAGCACGCCATATCGTTGCCCGGCGTACCGTAGATGGTGACCGTTTTACCGGCGTCCAGCCCGCAGCCGATATACCGCTGCCCATTGACATTCTCCAGCGTGACCGTGTCGGTCGTCTCCAGTGCTTCCCGCACCTGCCTGTTCAGTTCTCCGTAAGGGGTCAGCCCTGCCGTGATCTTCATGCCGGTTCACCTCCCAATAACAGTGACGTCCGCTCCGCTTCCGAATAGAGCAGCATAGTGGGCATATCCATAAGGTCGCCCTGCAAGGTGGAAAGATCGGTGCCGCTGCGAATCAGCGCGGTGTAAATCCCCGCGTTTTCGATACAGTTGATCAGCACAAAGCCGACGAGCTTATTTTCCTTTACGATCAACCGTTTATAAACGCTTCCTTCCCGCCGTACCAGCTCCCGATAAGGGTCGCCCGCGGCATGGATCAGCCCGCAGGTGCAGATGCGAAGCCCGAAAAAATCGATGGCATTGACCGAAAAGTTCTCGGTCAGCCGGTCGGCTTTTCCCGCCATCTGCCGCGCGGCAATCTTCCCCTGCTGCACCGCATTGGGCCAAAGGGCAATGATCTTTTTACTGCCGTCTAACATATCCACGCTTGTCACGCAGTCGCCTGCGGCGTAAATATCGGGGTCGGAAGTCTGCATTGTTTCAGGATCGACCGTGATCCCGCGCTCGACCCGAAGCCCCGCCTTTTCTGCCAACGCGGTTTCGGGGCGAACGCCGACCGCCATGACCAGCAGATCACAGGGGAGCTTTTCGCCGTTTTTCAGCTCCACCGAGGTGATCGTATCCCCCTGCGAATCGGCGCGTGTGACGGTGTTCCCGAGCAGGATTGAGATGCCGTTTTCCTCCAGATGCTCCTTTACCATGACCGCCGAATTGGCGTCGAGGATCGAGGGCAGCACGCTTTCTGCCAATTCGACCACCGTGACGCTCTTGCAGAGCTTCACAAGCCCCTCCGCCGCCTTCATGCCGATCAGCCCCGCGCCGATCACAACGGCGTGCTTTTCGGGGGAAGCCATTTCCTTGAGCCGTTTTGCCGAAGCAAAATCGAGAAAGGTGACGACGTTTTCCTTCCCCTCCACCCCCTCTGTCGGCGGGACAAAGGGGTGCGAACCGGTGGCAAGGCAGAGCTTATCGTAGGAAAACTGCCTGCCGTCGGCGGTCGTCACCGTTTTGGCGGCAGGATCAAGCCCTGTGACCCGCGCACCGGTGAAGACGTCAATCTTCTTTTCCGAATAAAACTCCGCCGGACGGAGATAGATATCCTCCTCCGAGACCTTGGATTTGAGATAGTAAGAAATCGACGGACGGGAATAAGGAAGATATTCCTCCGCCGTCAAAACGGTGATCTTCCCCTGCGGGTCTGCCGCACGAAGCTCCTGTGCAGCCGAAAGCCCCGCCGCAGAAGCGCCGATAATCAGATAGCTACGCATCTGCTTTTCCTCCCATCTCCAGATATACAAGCGCGCGGTTCGGGCAGTTCTTCACGCAGGCGGGTTCTTCCTCGCCCTGGCAGAGATCGCACTTGACCGCCGTTTCACCGATCTTGATACAGCCGAACGGACATACCGCAAGGCAGGTCATACAGCCGATACATTTTTCCGCATCACAGGTGACTACGCCGGTCACGGGGTCCTTCTGCATCGCGCCGGTGATACACGCTTCCACGCATTTCGGGTTATCGCAGTGACGGCACTGCACCGCCACGCTTTTTTGATTGTCGCCGCAGACCGTGATGCGGGATTGCAGCTCCGGCTCGTTGAGATAGGCTCTCAGCGGGTCCTTCGATTTGGAATGCGCCGTTTTGCAGTACACCTCGCAAAGGCGGCAGTTTAAGCAAAGATTTTCTTTGGCAATTACCTTTTTCATCTGCTGCGCCTCCTTATTCGCCCGCGTGACGGATACCCAGCACCGACAGCTCCTTTTCGGTCAGCCCGATCCCGCGGAGCATCAGCCGGTTGCCGCGCAGGGAATCCAGCGAGTTGATCCCCATGCCGCCCAGCATTTCCTTGATCTCATGGTTCCATGCCGTGACCAGATTGACAAGCCGTTCTTTTGCAATCTCAGGATTCAGCCGACGGGTCAGGTCCTCCCGCTGGGTCGCGATCCCCCAGTTGCAGCGACCGGTATTGCAGGTCTGGCACATATGGCAGCCGATGGCAATCAGTGCCGCCGAAGCGATATAGACCGCGTCGGCGCCCAGCGCAATGGCTTTGACAACATCGGCGGCGTTGCGGGTCGGTCCTGCCGCCAGCAGGGATACGCGGGAGCGGATCCCCTCGTCCCGCAGCCGTTGATCGGCGCTTGCGAGTGCCAGCTCGATCGGAATCCCCACATTGTCCCTGATTCGGGTCGGCGCCGCGCCGGTGCCGCCCCGAAATCCGTCAATCGCAATGATGTCCGCGCCCGCACGCGCCACGCCGGACACGATCGCCGCGCAGTTATGCACCGCCGCGATCTTGACGCAGACCGGCTTTTTCCCCTCGGTCACCTCTTTGAGCGACCAGATAAGCTGGCGCAAATCCTCAATCGAGTAGATGTCATGGTGCGGCGCGGGCGAGATTGCATCGGAGCCGACCGGTATCATACGGGCATTGCTGACCTCGACATTCACCTTTTCACCCGGCAGGTGTCCGCCGATGCCCGGCTTTGCACCCTGCCCGATCTTGATCTCGATAAAGGCGGAGTTATTGAGATAATCCTTATGTACCCCGAACCGTCCCGACGCGACCTGTACCACCGCATACTGTCCCATATCGTGCAGATCGGGGTGCAGTCCGCCCTCGCCGGTGTTAAAGAGAGTACCCAGCTCCTTTGCCGCCGCGCTCAATGCGCGGTGGGCGTTGAGCGAGATGGAGCCGAAGGACATCGCCGAAAAGAGAATCGGCGTTTCCAGCTTGATCTGAGGCGGCATCTCGGTCAACAGCTTTTTATCCTTGGTGAAGGAAAGCCGATCCGGCTTCCGTCCCAAAAAGGTGCGAATCTCCATCGGCTCACGAAGCGGGTCGATAGAGGGATTGGTGACCTGACTGGCGTTGAGCAGCATATGGTCCCAGTAAATGGGATAGGGCTTCGGATTCCCCATGGCGGAAAGCAGGGTGCCGCCGGTGGAAGCCTGACGGCAAATTTCCTTTTGCACCTGCTGCGTCCAGACGGCGCTCTCCCGATAATCGCTTTTGAATTTTTCGATCCGCAGCGCGCCGGTCGGACAAAGGCAGACGCACCGCTGACAGCTTACGCAGGATTCGTCCCGACAGAGTACCGTTTTGCCGTCCTCGTCAAAATAATGGCATTCGTTGGCGCATTGCCGCACGCAGCAGCCGCAGTGAATACAGCGTGCAGGGTCCCGCACGATATGAAATTCGGGTTGAAAATAGCGCATCATACCTCAATCCTCCTTGGAAAGATGCAGCGGGATAAAGACCGGATCGCTTCCCGATACCGCCCAGACCCGTTCGGGATCGGGGCAGACCACCCGAATGGCGGATTCCTCGCTGGCAAAATAGGCGCGATTGCCCTTGGTCGCCGCGGTGAGGGAACGGAGCTTCAGCCGGTCGTTGATGGCAAGCAGTCCCCGATTTGAGCCGAGAATGACCGAAAACGGTCCGTTGACCAGCGCACTGCCGTACACCGTCCGAAGCGCGGTAAAATACGCCCGCTGATCGGGCGACATCTCATCGATCTCGTCCCATTCGGGCGCGGCAAGAATATCCGCCGCCACATCGAGATCCAGCCCGTGATGCCGACAGAGATGATCGAACAGATAGGTGATGACCTCGGTATCGGTTTGCAGATTGCATTTGTAGCCGAACTGCTCGATATACCGCCGGTTGGCGTCATAGCTGGAGATCTCGCCGTTATGGACGATCGACCAGTCAAGCAGTGTGAACGGGTGCGCGCCGCCCCACCAGCCCGGCGTATTGGTCGGAAAACGGCCGTGCGCCGTCCAGAGGTATGCCTTATACCGGTCGAGCATATAAAACTCGCCCACATCTTCGGGATAGCCGACCGCCTTGAACGCGCCCATATTCTTTCCGCTGGAAAAGACGAACGCGCCCTCAAATTCGGCGTTGATCCGAATGACGCAGCGGGCGGTGTACTCCGCTTCGTCCAGACCCGCTTCCCGCATACGCACCTTATTCGGCTTTGCAAAGTACCGGCGGATATCGGGCGCGTCGGTGATAGACGGCACCTTTTTGGTGGGGATCGGCTCGCTTACGTCGACATTGAAATGGTCAAACAGGAAAGCCTCGCACTGCTGACGGGCTTCCTCGGAATCGAAAAATACATGAAACGCATAGGAATCCGCGTGTTCGGGATAAATTCCGTATGCCGCAAAGCCGCCGCCCAGTCCGTTCGAGCGGTCGTGCATCAGCGCGATGGAGCGGATAATCGTCTCGCCGGAGAAACGCTCGCCGGTCGTATCGATGACCGCGGCGATCGCGCAGCCGGACGGAATCCGCACCTGTCCTTCTTTGAGCATATTCATCACCCTTTCAGCCAAAATCGGGATAAAATGAGCCACCCGAACTACAACAGGTGGCTCAATCCAGTGGTGTTACACGCCGAACAACAGCTCGCCATAGGACGGCAGAGGCCATTTTTCAGCGGAAGTCAGCTCCTCCATTGCATCTACACCGGCACGGAGCGCCGCCATGGCGGGAAGCACCTTGTCACGGTAATCCGCCGACTCGGTCTTGGGTCCGTCTGCGGTATTCACCGCGGCGACTGCCTGCTCCAGCACCGCAATATTATGATAGGTTTCGGCAAAGAGGTCGGACAATCTGGTGACAAGATCGGTCTCCGCATCGCAGTTGATCTTGCCGTTCAGCGCCTTTTTATGCAGCGCGGTATTGGAAAGATCGTCCATATAGGAGGCGACTGCGGGCAGGATATCCTTCTTCGCCATGTCCAGCATGGTGAGCGCTTCGATATGTACCAGCTTGCAGTACTCCTCCAGCATGATGTCGCAGCGGGAAACGATCTCGTCCTCGGTGAACACGCCGTGCCGGACAAACAGCTCGATATTCTTCTGATCGGCAAAGTGGGGCAGCGCGTCGGCAGAGGTTTTGAGGTTCAAAAGCCCGCGCCGTTCCGCTTCCTCGACCCACTCGTCGGAATAGCCGTCCCCGTTAAAGACGATCCGCTTATGCGCCTTCACCGTCTCTTTGATCAGGCTGTGCAATTCGGCGTCGAAGTCCTCCGCCTTTTCCAGACGATCCGCAAACTGCATCAGCACATCGGCGTAAATGGTGTTCAGCACGATGTTGATACCGGCGATCGACTGGTTGGAGCCGGGCATACGGAACTCAAACTTATTGCCGGTAAAGGCAAACGGTGAGGTGCGGTTCCGGTCGGTGGTGTCCTTCGGGATATCCGGCAGGACATTCACGCCGGTGCCCATCAGTGCGGTGGCGTGCGGCTGATACTCGTTCTCCGCCTCGATCGCTTTGAGAATGTCGGTCAATTCCTCGCCGAGGAACATCGAAAGAATGGCGGGCGGCGCCTCGTTCGCGCCCAGACGGTGATCGTTGCCGGCGGTCGCCGCCGAAAGCCGCAGCAAATCCTGATGCTCATCTACCGCCTTGATGACCCCTGCGATAAAGAGCAGGAACTGCGCGTTCTTTTCGGGGGTCTTGCCCGGTTCAAAGAGGTTGAGCCCCTTATCGGTGGAGATCGACCAGTTGTTGTGCTTGCCGCTTCCGTTGATCCCGTCAAACGGCTTTTCATGCAGCAGGCAGACCAGTCCGTGCCGCTTTGCGATCCGCTGCATCAGCTCCATGGTGAGCTGATTGTGGTCGGTCGCCAGATTGCTGTTCGAGAAGATCGGCGCCAGCTCATGCTGGGAGGGCGCCACCTCGTTATGCTTGGTTTTCGCCAGAACGCCCAGCTTCCACAGCTCCTCGTCCAGTTCTTCCATATAAGCGGCGACCCGCTCCTTGATGGTGCCGAAATAGTGATTTTCCAGCTCCTGCCCTTTTGGCGGCATACTGCCGAACAGGGTACGACCGGTGAAGATCAAATCCTTTCTCTGATCGTACAATTTTTTATCCACCAGGAAATATTCCTGCTCCGGTCCGACCGTGGTGATCACCCGATTGGCACGAATGCCGAACAACTTGAGCAGCCGAAGCGCCTGCTTGCTCAGCTCCTCCATCGAACGGAGCAACGGCGTTTTCTTATCCAGTACCGCACCGGTATAGGAGCAGAACACCGTGGGGATACAAAGCACATTCTGTTTGATAAAGGCATAAGAGGTGGGATCCCATGCGGTATAGCCCCGCGCTTCAAAGGTCGCGCGCAGACCGCCCGACGGGAAGCTGGACGCGTCCGGCTCGCCCTTGACCAGCTCCTTCCCCGAAAAGCTCATGATTACATTCCCGTCCTCCACGGCGGAAATGAAGCTGTCATGCTTCTCGGCGGTGATGCCGGTCATCGGCTGGAACCAGTGGGTGTAATGGGTAGCGCCCTTTTCGATCGCCCACTCCTTCATGGCGTGCGCCACCACATTCGCAACCGAGACGTCGAGCGTTTTGCCCTTCTGGATCGTCTCTTTCAGCTTCTTGTAGGTGTCCTTCGGCAAACGATCCCGCATCACGGTCTCGTTGAATACCATACTGCCGAAAATTTCCGGTACACTGCTCATCGCACATTCCTCCTAATTCATGCTTTCACAGCGGAAAGCGGATACACTCCGCGCTCACATCTGCTATTCTACCTCAAAAATGAAACCTTGTCAATACTTTCTTGCAAAAAAATATCAAAAATTTCAGAAAAATCTTGATTTTGCCGATAAAATATGACGATTGAATTTCAAAAACTTGCAAAATGAGCGGAAATGGGTGGAAACAAAAGCCTTTTTTGCAAGAATGAAACAGCCGCCTTTTCATTTTGAAAACCGCCCTGTTTGTCCGCTCCGGACGATATTTTCCCGCGACCGCAAAAAAGGGTGGAAATCCGGTGTGAAATCATGTATAATAAATAGGATAAAGAGGAAAGGAAGCTGCTTGCTATGGAGATCTATCTGGACAACAGTGCGACCACCCGCGTCTGCGCGCAGGCGGTCGATGCGGCAGTCCGGACGATGACCGAATGCTACGGCAATCCCTCCTCCCTCCACCGAAAGGGGCTTCAGGCGGAACAGGCTGTCCGGCAGGCGAGGCGGCAGATCGCCAAAGCCATGGGCGCCGCGCCGGAGCAGGTGTATTTCACCTCGGGTGCGACCGAGGCAAACAACCTCGCGCTGATCGGCGGCGCCGAAGCCATGCGGCGGCGCGGCGATCATATCATCGTCTCGGCGGTGGAGCACCCCTCTGTGCTGGAAACCGCAAACCGTTTGGAGCAAAACGGGTTCGCCGTGACCCGACTGATCCCCGATCAAAACGGCAGGATCACACCACAGCAGCTGACCGAAGCGATGCGGGAGGACACGATTCTGATTTCGGTGATGCTCATCAACAACGAAGTGGGACTTCGCTTCCCGATCGACCGGCTGGTCAAGGCTGCCCGCCGCGTTCGACCGGAGGTGCTGTTTCACTGCGACGCGGTGCAGGGCTTTTGCCGTATCCCCGTTTTCGCCGAGCGGTGGGATCTGGACCTTTTGACCGTCAGCGGTCACAAGGTCTATGCGCCGAAGGGAGTCGGCGCGCTCTATCTCAAAAAGGGCAGACGGGTGCTGCCCCAACTGACCGGAGGCGGGCAGGAAAAGGGGCTGCGCTCCGGCACCGAGAATGTCCCCGCGATTGCGGGCTTCGGCGCGGCGGTCGAAATGCTCTGTGGCTGTCAGGCAGAGCTTTACCGCCATTATGAAAGCCTGAAAAGCGTACTGGAACAGGCTTTGGAGGGCGATCCGCGGATCGTGCTTCACCGTTATCTGGACGCGATACCTTATATATGCAGCATATCGGCGGCGGGCTACCGCTCGGAAATACTGCTTCACGCATTGGAGCAGCAGAACATCTACCTCTCCAGCGGCTCCGCCTGCGCGGGCGGAAAGCCGAGCCATGTGCTCAAGGCACTGGGGCTTTCACCCGCCGATCGGGACGGCACCCTGCGGGTGAGCTTCGGGAAGGACACGACCGAATCCGATTTGAACACCTTTGCCGCGGCGCTCAAAAACGCGCTGGACACAGTGGCACACAGCTAGGAGCAGTTATGAAACAAATTCTTCTCATCAAAAACGGCGAGATCGCCTTAAAGGGTCTCAACCGCACCACCTTTGAATCCATCTTAATCAAAAATATCCGCCGCCGCTTAAAGCCGTTGGGGGATTTCAAAATTGAGCGGGCGCAGTCCACCATTTATGTGGAACCCTTATCCGACGGCTTCGACATGGAGGAAGCGGTAAACCGGATCAAAAAGATATTCGGGATCGCCGCCTTCCACCGCGCATGGGCGGTGGAAAAGGACTATGCGGCGATCGAAGCCGCCGCGCAGGAATGCTTTTCCGACATATTGGAGGACGCTTCCTCCTTCAAGGTGGAAGCCAAGCGGGCGGACAAGCGGTTTCCGATGGACTCCCCCGCTATCTGCCGTGAGCTGGGCGGCGCGTTGCTCGCCCGCTATCCTCATCTGCGGGTCGACGTCCATCAGCCGGAGGTGACCGTCACCGTTGAGGTGCGGGAGCGTGCGGCATATCTCCACGCCGGCAGTATTACGGGCGCGGGCGGTATGCCGGTCGGCGGAAGCGGAAAGGTGCTGCTGCTCCTTTCGGGCGGGATCGACAGTCCGGTGGCGGGCTATATGATGGCAAAGCGGGGGCTGGAGGTCGGCGGAATCCATTTTGCCGCTCCGCCCTATACCAGCGACCGCGCGCTCCAAAAGGTGGAGACGCTCGGCGAAAAAATGAGCGAATACTGCGGGCGGATTCCCTTTTTCTGCGTCCCCTTCACCAAATTGCAGGAGGCGATCAGAGATCACTGTCCGGAAGAATATTTCACCATCATCATGCGGCGTATGATGATGCGGATCGCATCACAGATTGCCGCGCGTGACCGGTTTGGCGCTCTGGTGACCGGCGAAAGCGTGGGGCAGGTCGCCAGCCAGACCCTGCAGGCGCTTTGCTGCACCGACGCCGTCTGCGATCTGCCGGTATTCCGCCCCGTGATCGGCATGGACAAAAGCGAGATCGTTTCGATTGCGCGGCGGATCGACACCTATGAAACTTCCATTCTCCCCTACGAGGATTGCTGTACCGTGTTTACGCCGCGCCACCCCAAGACCCGTCCTCAGCTTGCGGCGGTGGAAGCCGCCGAGGCGGCGTTTGACTTTGCGCCGCTTATCCAAAGGGCGGTCGAGGACACGGCTTGGAAGCTGCTTGTCTCAGAATAAACAAATCACAAGGAGGTCGTTATGCGGAAAAATGCTGAACTGATCGCAGTCGGCACCGAGCTTTTGCTGGGCGATATTCAAAATACCCACGCGCAGTTTTTATCCCGCCAGCTTGCCGCGCTCGGCATCAATGTGCTGTATCATTCCGCTGTGGGCGACAACTACGAGCGGCTGCGCCGCCAGACCGAGCTGGCGCTCTCCCGCAGCGATATTCTCATCTTCACCGGCGGCCTCGGACCGACCGACGACGATCTGACCAAGGAAGTGGTCTGCGATGTGCTCGGCGTACCGCTTTTGGAAAACCGGCAGATACTGGACGATATCGAAGCCTACTTCCGCCGCACCGGCAGAGAGATGCCCGAAAGCAACCGCAAGCAGGCGATGGTGCCGCCCGATGCGGTGGTGATGCCAAACCCCTACGGAACGGCGCCTGGGCTGATTATCGACGACGGCGTCCACTGCGTAATCCTGCTGCCCGGACCGCCGAGAGAACTGCACCCGATGTTTGCGGAACAGGCGCTCCCCTATCTTTCCCGCTACGCGGAGGGCGAGATCTGCTCCCACACGCTGCGGGTGTTCGGGATCGGCGAGTCGGCAATCCAGCAGGCGCTCAAGCATCTGCTGGATCAGGAAAATCCCACCACCGCCCTCTATGCCAAGGACGGCGAGGTGCAGATTCGGGTGACGGCAGCCGCTCCCAACCAAAGCATGGCAGACCTGTGTATCAAGCCGGTGCTGGACGATATTCGCCGAATCCTCGGTGACGCGGTCTACGGGCAAGATGTGGACTCGCTGGAGGAGGTCGTGGTCGGCATGCTCCGCGCAAAGCGGCAGCGGATCGCACTTGCCGAAAGCTGTACCGGCGGTATGCTGGCGTCGAAGATCACCTCGATCCCCGGCGCGTCCGAGATTTTCGACTGCGGCATTGTCTCTTACAGCAATGAGGTCAAGGCGACAGAGCTGTTTGTTTCGGAAAAAACGCTGAAGCAGTACGGCGCCGTCAGCGAACAGGTTGCCATACAGATGGCATACGGCGCGCGCAGAAAGGGGCACGCCTCAATCGGCGTGGGGATCACCGGCATTGCCGGACCGGACGGCGGCACGCCCGAAAAGCCGGTCGGCACCGTGTATGTCGCCGTCAACACCAAGGAAACCACACTGGTCAAGCACCTGCAGCTGGGTCACGGGCAGGCGAACGAGCGGGACTATATCCGCACCGTTTCCTGTATGCACGCACTGGATATGGTGCGCCGCGTTCTGATGAAAACAGAGGAGGCGGACCGTGCGGTCAAGGATTATTTTGCACAGGAAAAGCAGGAAAGGAAGGCTCACCACCGTATGATATTCAAACGGTTTATCCCCTGGAAAGGGGACAGCGCGGGCGAAGTGGTCAGAAAGCTCATTTTGCTCGTCGCGCTGTCGGTATTCATTGTAAGCGCCGTGTATATCGGGCAGTATGTGTATGACAATGTCGCGCAGCAACGGCTGCTCGGCAGGCTTCAGACTATGATAGACGCTCCGCCCACCGCGCAGGAATTAAGCGGCTTACCGGAGGGCTATCTCCCCGAATTTGCAAAGCTGTATCAGATCAATCCCGAGATCAAGGGCTACCTTTCGATCGACGGGACCGATATTGCCCTGCCGGTCGTGCAGTCGACCGACAACGACAAGTACCTCAATACCAGCTTTGACGGCTCCTTTAACCGGAACGGCACCCCCTTTGCCGATTACCGCAACAACATCTCCCCCGACAGCGCCGACTTCAACACCGTCATCTACGGGCACAACATCATCGGCGGGCTGATGTTCTCGCCTTTGAAAGAGTACACCTCCCTGTCTTATTTTAAGGAGCACCCGCTGATCAATTACAACACCGTCTATGAAAAGGGACAGTGGAAGGTGTTCGCCTGCATGATTATTGACGGCAGTATGAGCGATTCCGATCCGTTTTACTATCACGATTTTCTCCGGTTTACCGATGAGCTGGACTTTGAAATTTATATGGACGAAGTGAACCGCCGTACGCTGTACCACACCGGTGTGGACGTCAACAGCAGCGATAAGATCATCACCCTGTCGACCTGTACCTCCGATTCCACGCTGAAGGACGGACGGTGTGTGATCTTAGCGCGGAAAGTGCGGACAGGCGAATCCGCCGTGGTAGATGTAAACGCCGCGACCGTCAACGGGAATGTCCGCTATCCCGACACCTATTACACCCAGCATCGGCAGACCAATCCGTTTTTGAACGGTAACTAAAGGAGAAGTAGTATGTGCAGACGATTTTTGACACAGCTTGCCGTATTCTTTCTGCTGCTCGGTTTATTAGGCGGTCTTGTGGGGCACGCGATGCGAAAAACCGCGGTGATTGACACTGCCTCCGCCGTTTTGGAAACCGAAACGCAGCTCGGGCAGCTGTATGCGATACCCGACTCCCTCACCCTTTCGGACGATGTGTTTGCCGTGGTGGTGGGCGGCGCGGTCATCACCGACAGCGCAGATGTGATCCTCGCCAAAATGCTGGCAGCCGAAATGGACGCCGATTACGCGCCGGAGGCGTTAAAGGCGCAGGCGGTCGCTGACCGCAGCACCCTTGCCTATTACAACGCCCAAAAAATCGCGCCCGCTGTGAAGCTGCGCGATCCCGATGAAGCGCACACCGCCGCCGTTGCGGCGGTATCGGGGCAGATGATCTACGAGGGGGACAGCGTGGTCTATGCACCCTCCTGCCCCTCGACCGCCGGCAGGACCAACGCGGCGCGGGAAATGATCGATTCGATCCAGCCTCATCTGGTGAGCGTGGAAAGCAAATATGACAGTGAGGGAAGCGACTGGGATATCGAGACCCGCGTTCCGATTACCGACCTCTACCGTATCCTCACCGAAGCGGGCTTTGTGATCTCGTCCGAGCAGCCGCCGGAATCCTGGATCTCGATCCTCTCTTTGACCGACGGCGGATACGCCAAAAATCTGGCGGTCTGCGGGCAGACCTCCCTTACTGTGGACGGGAAAGAGGAAACGCTGACCGGCAGTATTTTCTCCTCCCTCCTGCCGACGCCACTTCCGAGCACCTGCTTTACCGTATCGCTGGACGGCGACGCCTTCGTCTTTACCACGCGGGGAAAGGGCAACGGCGTGGGGTTAAGCCGTCAGGGTGCCAATCTCTATGCCCTGCGGGAGAATTTGAGCTATACCGATATTCTCACCCACTACTTTACCGGTATCACTATACACTGAGGGGGCGATGATGTTGCAGACAAAACGAATTTTGGCATTTGACTTCGGCGCCTCAAGCGGGCGCGCGATCCTCGCCGCGTACCAGGACGGTAGGATCACCATGCGGGAGATTCACCGGTTTACAAACGATCCGGTATCGGTGCGGGGTACGCTGCACTGGGACGCGCTGCGGCTCTTTTTTGAGATCAAGCAGGGGATCACCAAGGCGCTCCACGCAGGCGGCTTCGACTCGATCGGCATCGACACATGGGGCGTGGACTTTGCCCTGCTCGACCAAGACGGCGCGCTGCTTTCGAATCCTGTGCATTACCGAGACAGCCGCACCGAGGGTATGATGGAAAAGGTGTTTGAGCTGATCCCAAAAGAAGCTCTCTACCGTGCCACCGGCACCGAGATCATGCGGATCAACACCCTGTTTCAGCTGATGGCGCTCAAAGAAAAGCAGCCGGAGCTGCTGGCGCGCGCCGACTGCCTTTTGATGATCCCCGATCTGTTTGCCTACTGGCTGACCGGTGAAAAGCGGGCGGAGCTGACCGAAGCCTCCACCACCCAATGCCTTGATCCTCTCACCCATGACTGGAACACGAAACTGCTTAGTAAGCTTGGGCTTCCCACCGATATTTTCCCGCCTGTTATCAGGTCGGGCGAGGTGTACGGTATGCTGTCCAATGAAATCTGCGAGGAGCTCGGCTGTCCGCCGGTTCCGGTCGTGGCGGTTGCGACCCACGATACCGCGTCCGCCATCATGGCGATCCCCACCGACGCCAAGGATTTTATCTACATCAGCTGCGGCACCTGGTCGCTGTTCGGCACCGAGCTTGCCGAACCGATCATCAATGGGGCAAGCGCAAGGGAAAATCTGACCAACGAGACCGGCTTCGGCGGAAAAACCTGCTTTTTGAAAAACATCATCGGGCTTTGGCTGATCCAGGAATCCCGCCGCCAGTGGATTCGTGAGGGGAACGAGCTTTCCTATGCCGAGCTGGAAAAGCTCGCGCTGGAGGCAAAGCCGCTTGTGTCCTTTATCGACCCCGACGATCCCGTATTTGAAGCGCCGGGCAATCTGCCCAAGCGGGTACAGGATTTCTGCAGGAAAACCGGACAGCCCGTCCCCGAAACGGTCGGCGAGATCATGCGGTGTATCTACCAGAGCATCGCGCTCAAATACCGCTATGCCTTTGACGCGATCGGTCGGGTGACGGGGCGGCATTATGACGCTATCCACATGATCGGCGGCGGCACAAAGGATCGCCTGCTCTGCCAGATGACCGCCGACGCCTGCGACTGCAAGGTGATCGCGGGACCGATCGAGGCGACCGCGACCGGAAATATTGCGGCGCAGCTGATTGCGCTGGGTGAGCTGCCCGACTTAAAAGCAGCCCGTGCGATGGTCACGGCGTCCGAACCGTGCAAGGAGTTCCTGCCCGAACAGGCGGAGCTTTATGCGAAAGGCTACGAGGTCTTTCAGTCTTATATCAACTGATAAAGGAGAAGCAAACATGCAAACAGCAATGGAAATCAAACAGGAAATCTGCGAAATCGGAAGCCGAATCTACCAAAAGGGCTATGTGGCAGCCAATGACGGCAATATCTCGGTCAAGGTGAATGACAACGAGTTTTACTGCACGCCCACCGGTGTTTCCAAGGGCTATATGACCCCCGACATGATCATCAAGGTGGACGCTCAGGGCAACAAGCTGGAGGGCGATTTGAATCCCTCTTCCGAGATCAAGATGCACATGCGGGTATATCGGGAGCGCCCCGATGTCAATGCCGGGGTACACGCGCACCCCCCGACAGCCACCGCGTTTGCCGTTTGCAATATCCCGCTGGACGACTTTATCCTGCCGGAAGCGATCCTCACGGTCGGCACCGTTCCCGTGTGCAAATACGGCACGCCCTCTACGCCGGAGGTGCCGGACTCGCTGATGCCCTATATTCAGGATCATGACGCATTCCTGCTGCAAAACCACGGCGCACTTTCGGTCGGCTTCAATCTGACGAAAGCGTTTTTCATCATGGACGAGGTGGAATACTACGCAAAAATCTGCCTGATGGCACGGCAGATCGGCGGTATGCAGGAGCTTAGTGAAAGCGATCTTAAAAAGCTGATGGACCTTCGGGTTGCCATGAACTTCCCCGGACGGCACCCCGGCTGCGTCAAGCTCGGCGGAGCGAAATAAAGGTTGCAAAGCAGAAAAAATACTTAGTGAAGAGTGAAAAAGTAAAAATCGGCAAGGCAGATGCCTTGCCGATTTTTGGTGGAGACGATGGGATTCGAACCCACGACACCCACACTGCCAGTGTGGTACTCTCCCAACTGAGCTACGCCCCCAAAACAACAGTATTTATTATACCCTGCATTCCCCGTTTTGTAAAGACCTTTTTGGAAAAAATTTATTTTGCGCGGCAAATTGCGGCGATCCGTGAGCCGGTGACGGCGCACCGAAAATTTTGGGGAAGTCCCTCTCGACAGGGGCTTCCCCAAAAATATGTTTACTCGTGCAATTTGGTAAAGTTTCTGGTGACCTGCAATACGCGGTAGACGTCCAGCGACTGCTGGAAGCGCGGCTCCATGCGGCGCACCAGATCGGCAAAGGCGCGGTACTCGGCAACGGAGTCCTCCCCTTTTGCCCGTTTGAGAAGCGCACGGGTCAGCGTGATCATGTAATCCTTATGATAAGAAAGCTCCTCCCAGAAGCGGCGCTTGACCGCCGAAAGCTCGCCCGAAAGGGCTTCCTCGATGGTCGGCGCAAACTCGTCCACAAGGCTTAACACCCGCTCAAACCGATTCGCCATATCCTGATTGAGCGGTCCGCCCGCACCCATGACATAATCGGCGTCGTAAAGCTCCGAGATACGGGTGAGGTAGGAAAGCACCTCCGACCAGCGTGCGCCGTAAGCACTTTGGTAATACTCCTTTGCCACCTGATCGAAGGTCAGCCCGACATCGAGCGACACCATACCCATCACATAGTTCGGCAGTGCGTTCGGGAAAGCGGCGCGCAGCTCCTGACAGCTGTTGATGCCGTCCATACCGAGGCTGCGGTTGGTCTTGACATCTTCGCAGATGATCTTCGAGATGGACACATAGCCCGGATCGCCGTAATGCGCCTTCCCCAGATGATAGTCATAGATAAAGCTGTCGCAGCTCACCTTTTCCTGCCATGCCTTGAGATAGGCGAGGTTTGCCTCCATGGTGGTCGGCATCTGGATATGGTTGAGCTCATACGGCGGGATCGGCGGAAGCGCGCCCGCGTGAGAATAGGACTTTAAGAAGGTGCGGCTGATCGGCGCAAACATCAGCATAAAGCGGTCCGGGTGATTGAGCTTTTCGGTTTGCGGCGGCCACAAAAGCTCCTGATAAAGCAGGAATACCAGCTTGGTGTCCAGCCCCTCTTTGGTGAGCATCTCGTCGATCACATTCAGCATATGAATGTAGTGATCGGTCACGATCTTCTTGCGGCAGTTTTCACATTCACAGACATTGTTGAACAGATCGGCAAGCCAGAGATGCAGGAAATCCGCCTCGGGGTGCTCCTTCGCATAGGCGATCACGCAATCGGCATACAGCCGCACCGCTTTTTCGTTGGAATAGCAGAGGTTCGTATTGGTCGGAACGCCGCCGAACAGCTTCCGCTCCCCCTTGATCTCCGCCAGCAGCTCGGTGATCTGGGGCGACATTTCGGCATGATCCTTCTCCCAGCCGGTCGCGGTATAGCCGAGCGCCTCGCCCGTCCAGCCGTGTCCCACCCGATGCTGCAGCAGTCCGCGCATTTCCATCGCTTCGTTCATCACGGCGTCCGCCGCGATCGTCTGCTCCATCGTCCACCGCTGGGGCGCGACCTGAGGATTATTGGTATGCTCATACCACTTTTGCAGGAAGGTGTGCGGATATTTGAATTGCAGGAAAAAGCTGTTATACCCGAGCTTCGGCAGCCAGTCGATAAAGTCCAACACATTCTCGATCGAATCCGCGCCCTCGATACAGGCGCCGCGATGCCGCATACTGGCAGCATGGGCGGACTTTGCATAAAAGTCGGCGGCATTCTCCCTGACCGGCACCACCTCGTATGCGCCGCCCGGTCTTAAAAAGCGGCAGCCGATCGTTCTGAGATAGTGGTAAACGCCAAGCAGCACACTGCGGGCGTTGCTGCCGTACACATACGCCTGCTGTCCGTCCACGCAGAACGCATAGGAGTCGTCCAGCTTCGGATCGCGCGGCGCCGCCAGTCCGTAAGCCGTCAAATCGCGCACGCCAAGCGTCCAGCTCTGCGGCAATATCTCCTCGGTCCCCATGCGGCTCAGATAGCCTTGCAATTCGTCCGCCGCAAACCGGATCGGGCGCTCGTCTGTCAATAGTTGCATCTTCATAAGGTTGCCTCCACATTGGATTTTACATACTCTTTTATTGTAAACAAATATCCTCATTTTGTCAATACAGCTTGTACCGTCCCATGGCAAAATGCGGAGAAAAAATCGGCAAACACTTTACAGACCGAACGAGTTATTGTATAATTACAATGTATGACCCGACGATTCGGGTGGAAAAATCAAGACGAGGTGTGTTCTATATATGGGACTGATGGATAAACTGTTCGGCTCCTACAGCCAGAAGGAGTTAAAGCGGATCGAGCCGCTCAAGCAGAAGGTGCTGGATCTCGAAGATACCTACCGCAAGATGAGCGAGCAGGAGTTAAAGGGGCAAACCGAAATTCTGCGGGGACGGCTTGCCGCCGGAGAAACGCTGGACGATATTCTGCCCGAAGCGTTCGCGACCTGCCGTGAGGCGGCGGATCGTGTGCTTGGTATGCGGCATTTTCCGGTTCAGATTCTCGGTGGTATCATACTCCATCAGGGGCGGATCGCCGAGTTAAAGACCGGTGAAGGCAAAACCCTGATGGCGACCCTTGCCGCCTACCTCAACGCATTGGCGGGCAAGGGTGTGCATATCGTCACGGTGAACGAGTATCTGGTCAAGCGTGACGCGGAGTGGATGGGAAAGGTGTACCGGTATCTGGGGCTGACCGTCGGCTATGTCATTCACGGACTGGATAACGATGAGCGGCGCGCCGCCTACAACTGTGACATCACCTACGGCACCAACAACGAGATGGGCTTTGACTATCTGCGGGACAACATGGTGATCTACAAGGAGCAGAAGGTGCAGCGGTCGCATCACTATGCCATCGTGGACGAGGTGGACTCCATTTTGATCGACGAGGCGCGTACGCCGCTGATTATTTCGGGGCAGGGCGACAAGTCCACCGAGCTGTACGGCATGGCGGATCGCTTTGTGCGGACGCTGAAGATGTATAAGGTGGTCGAGCTGGACAACAAGGAGATCAACGACGATGTGGACGGGGACTACATCGTTGACGAAAAGGCAAAGACCGCCACCCTCACTCCCTCCGGCGTGAAAAAGGCGGAGAGCTATTTCAATCTGGAAAACCTGATGGACGCCGATAATATGACGATCCAGCATCACATCAATCAGGCGTTGAAGGCGCACGGCATCATGAAGCGGGATATCGACTATGTCGTCAAGGACGGCGAGGTCATCATCGTGGACGAGTTCACCGGACGCCTGATGCTGGGACGGCGGTACAACGAGGGACTGCACCAGGCAATCGAGGCGAAGGAGGGCGTGCAGGTCGAGCGGGAGAGTAAAACGCTTGCCACCATCACCTTCCAGAATTACTTCCGGCTTTATCAGAAGCTGTCCGGCATGACCGGTACGGCGCTGACCGAGGAAGCGGAGTTCCGCGAGATTTACCAGCTTGACGTCATCGAGGTCCCGACCAACAAGCCGGTGATCCGAATTGATCACCCCGATATGATCTACAAAACCGAAAAGGCAAAGTTCGAGGCGGTGATCGACCAGATCGTGCACTGTCACGAAAAGGGTCAGCCGGTGCTGGTCGGCACCATTTCGATTGAGAAATCGGAGCTTCTCTCCTCCATGCTGCGACGGAGAGGTATCAAGCATGAGGTGTTAAACGCCAAGTACCACGAAAAGGAAGCGCAGATCATCGCGCAGGCGGGCAAAAAGGGCGCCGTCACCATCGCCACCAATATGGCGGGACGTGGTACCGATATTCAGCTTGGCGGTAATCCCGAATTTCTTGCCAAGGCGGATATGCGGAAGCAGGGCTTTACGGAGGAGGATATTGCGGAGGCGACCGGCTTCAGCGAAACCGACAACGAAGCGGTCCTCCACGCAAGGGAGACCTTCCGCGCACTGGAGCAAAAATATAAGGACGAGATCGCAGACGAAGCCCGCGAGGTACGGGAGGCAGGCGGTCTGTTCATTCTCGGTACCGAGCGGCACGAGTCCCGCCGGATCGACAACCAGCTGCGCGGACGTTCGGGCCGTCAGGGCGACCCGGGCGCCAGCCGGTTCTACCTCTCGCTGGAGGACGATCTGATGCGGCTGTTCGGCGGCGAGCGGCTCCAGAATATGATGAACGCGCTCAAGGTGCCGGACGATCAGCCGATTGAGAACAAGATGGTATCCAACTCGATTGAAAGCGCCCAGAAGAAGGTGGAGGGCAGAAACTTCAGTATCCGTAAGAATGTGCTGCAGTTTGACGATGTGATGAACCGCCAGCGTGAGCTGATCTACTCGCAGCGCGGCAAGGTGCTCGACGGCGAGAACCTGCGGGACTATATCATGGGTATGATCCGAGATATGGTGACCGGCGTGGTGAACAACTACCTGTCGGACGACGCGGTGCATGACAACTGGAACATGAACGGTCTGCGGGATTACTTCCTCGGCTTCATCACCAATGAAAACGATTTGCAATACTCGGTGCAGGAGCTTGCCGATCTGGAGAAAAAGGACATCGTGGAGCAACTGACCGAGCGTGCTGTTTCGATCTACGAGCAGCGGGAGAAGGAGTTCGGCGAGGAGCGTATGCGGGAGCTGGAACGGGTCGTTTTGCTGCGGGTGGTGGACACCAAATGGATGGACCACATCGATGCCATGGACGAACTGCGGCGGGGTATGCACCTGCGTTCCTACGCGCAGCGTGATCCGGTGGTGGAATACCGGCTGGAAGGCTTTGATATGTTCGATGAGATGGTCGAATCGATCCGCGAGGACACGGTGAAGATGCTCTTTACCATTCGGCTGCAAAAGCATGAGGAAAGCCCCAAGCGGGAGCAGGTGGCAAAGCCGACGACCGCTTCGGTCGGCGGCGGCGACAAGACGGTTAAGAAGCAGCCGATCCGGAAAAAGAAGATCGGGCGAAACGATCCCTGTCCCTGCGGCAGCGGCAAAAAGTACAAAAAGTGCTGCGGCGCAAACGACGACGCAAACTAAATCCAGAAGCAAAAGGTCGGAAGCTACAAAAATTTGGCTTCCGACCTTTTATTTTTGTTTACAAATGATAATAATTGTGTTACACTGTGAATAAGAGCGAGCCGGTGCGAATCCGGCTCATAAGACAGCGGACAAAAGGAGCAAAAAATGAAGCGAAAACTGTGGAAACAAATTCTGGCGGTCATCACGGGCATCTGTGTGATCGGCAGCACCACCGTGGGCGGTCTATCGGGCTTGCCGGCTGCGGCGGCGGAAGCAAAAACCTATCTCTCGTTCGGTACACCGGCGGGTACCAGCCTGACAGCCGGTTGGTATATGGGGAGTGCCACCTATGCCCTCCAGCTTTACAAGGTGGAATCCACCTCGGATACGACCGGTACCCTTGTAGATACGGTGACAAGCGGGAGCAACTATTTTGTGGTAGCGCCCTCGGTGCAGGACAAGCCGCGTGCGTTATTCTATACAACCGGACAAGACGCAACAGCGCAGCTTTATGCCACCATTACCGGCGACAACTGTACGATTGACCAAAATGCCGCAAACTGCATCTGGACGATCACCGGAAGCGAAACCGAAGGCTATACGCTGGAAAGTGCTGCTGTGAAAGGCAACTACCTCAATCACAGCGGCGATCACAGCAGTTATTCTGGCTATGCGGAGCTTCCGGTCAACGGCACACAGGATCGGTTTGCGATCACGGCGGCGGGCAACAAGCAGTTTTATATCACCGTCGGTGAAGAGCCGGAAAAGGTCACTACCAACTATGACGACTACGGCGCCGACATTGTCAATATGTTCAATTCCTCCGACACCGACAATCTCAAGGACACCTGGGTGATCGCGGGCGGCGAGGCTGCCGAGGGCGGCTTTGCCCAGACCGGCGGCGCACGGAATTACGGCGGACATTTTGAGGAATATATCCGCTGGTCAAAAGCGGAGAATAAGACCAGCGGCTTACAGCGGTATGTTATCAATACCGCACAGCCTGGTCTGACGGTCAAGGACTATAATGAGCAGTTTACGACTCTGGTAAATAACTTCCACCCCCGTGCGGTCGCCTATCTGCTTGGCAAAGAGGATCTGGCGCTGAGCAACACTGATTTCACGACCAACTTAAAGGGCTTGATTGAAAAAGTGCTCAAAGTGCGGGATAACACCGACGGCTATTTCGTCCTCCAGCTTCCCTATGCGACAAAGGACAAGGACACCAATCAAAAGATCGAAGCCCTGATCGAAGCGGTGGATACGGTGCTGGCTGGCTTTGAAACGCAGAAAAGCCGCATTGTGGTGGTGGATCACTATACCCTGACAAAATCGGACAATGATTTTCTGAATAACGGCTTGCAGGAGGACAATGTGACCCTCACCGAAGCGGGACACCTGACCCTCGGCGCACAGCTGGCAGATGCAACTGCCAACCGGAAATTCGGCACCAGCACTGTTTTCCCGATGACGACGAATGAGGCGCTTTGGAAAAACCTGCTCACCCTCGAAGCGCCGACCGAGTATTCTAAGGTCACCCCGACCGTGACTGCCGCCAATGACAAACTCAGCGTTTCGATCAGCGAGGGCAGCGGCGGCTGGCAGTATACCCTCCATCTTGCAAACGGCACGGTGGTAAGCGGCGAAGCCACCGATAACAGCTTTACCATCAGCGGTCTGCCGACCGGTCAGGCATATGTTCTGGTGATCCGCTCGGCTGACGGCAGCACCCAGCTCACCACCGTGAAAGGCACCGTGAAACAAGATGACAAGGCGGTAAAGAACACGCCGGAGCTTTTGACCGACGCACAAAAAGCAATTGCCGCGAAGATTGCCGATAATAAGCCGATGACATGGCTCTTTATGGGCGATTCGATCACCCACGGTGCGGCACACACCCACGGCTATGATTCGATCTCGCAGCTGCTGGACAAATACCTTGATTCCATCGGCAGGCACGGAGATGTGATTATCAATACCGCCGTTTCCGGCTCGCAGGCTTATATGGCAGGTACTACATTCCGCGGCACCATTCAGCATCTGGACGAACGGCTCAAACAATACGCCGACGCCGCTCCCGATGTGGTCTCGATCATGCTCGGCACCAATGACAACGAGAGCAATACTGAATATAAAAAATATATCGAACAGATCATCGAGGCAATCCGCAAGGTGAACCCCAATGCGATCATTGTGCTGCGTACCCCTACAGCGGTAACAGGTGCCAGTCAAACCTATGTGGGCAAAGACAGGTTCTATGGTTCCAAGTTAAAGGAAATTGCGGATGCTGATCCCGCGCACATCATCTACTCGGATCAGTACACCGCGATGAATCAGGCGATGACCACTTACAGTTGGATCAAGGGGAGAACAACTCCCGCCGGTTACATCTTCGGCGACAACAACATTCACCCCGGTCCGGTCGGTCAGCTTGCCATGCTGCGTGATTTTGTGACGGATATCGGCATCTGGACCGAGGACAGCCCGATTACCAATCTCTATTACCGTCTGTTGGAGCAAAAGGAAAGTACAGCTGCGCCTACCGTTTCCCTCACAAACGACAGCGATCTGACCGTGTCGGTAACGGCGCTGGAAGCCCTTTACAGCAATACCGATCTGGGCGAGGTCACACTTGCCGCCAAGAGCAAGACCTCCGGCGAGGTATACACCGTTTCCGCCAACACCTATGCAAACGGCACCGACACCGATCCGGTTCTGTCCGATCTGCCGGGCGGTGAGTATGAGGTGACGGTATCGGCGGTCGCCAAGGCAACTGCGACCCGCGTGACCTTCGCGCCTGTGACCGTTACGGTTCCCGATTCGTTCCTAACGGGCGATGTGGACGGCGACAAAGAAGTGGAAGTCACCGATGCACTGACAGCACTCCGTGCGGCGGTAGGTCTGGAAACCCTGACCGGCAACGCATTCAAGGCTGCCGACATGAACCGTTCCGGCGTCATCGAAGTGACCGATGCGCTGCAGATTCTCCGCATGGCGGTAGGTCTGGCATAACATCAGTACAAAAAAGGAAGCGGGCAATTTGCCCGCTTCCTTTTTGCGCTTTTGCAGAAGGAAAAGTCTCGTTTACGGTTTTGAATCCCTCCACCGCGCTTTAGCGCGGTCCCCCTCCCTTTGACAAGGGAGGCTTTGGCAAAGGACCGTTGCTTTTGCATAAAACCAGTTTGTCCCTCGAAACGTGTATGACTATTAAGACGCTTCCGGTTCTTTCCGCTTGCGTTTGCCGTGAATCAGCTTTGGTTCCTCGGTGCCGTTTACCACGCCCTCGGTGATGATAACCGAGGAGATGGTGGAATCGGACGGGACGGTGAACATCAGCTCGGACAGCACGCCCTCGATGATGCCGCGCAATCCGCGCGCCCCCGTTTTCCGCTCCAGCGCCTGATGCGCCATTGCGTAAAGCGCCGGTTCCTGTATCTCCAGCCGCACGCCGTCCATACTGAACAGAGACTGATACTGCTTGACAAGCGCGTTCTTCGGTTCCAGTGCGATCTGCACCAACGCCTTTTCGTCCAGCTGCTCCAGCGAGGTGATGATCGGCAGCCGCCCGACCAGTTCAGGGATCAGCCCGTACTTCACCAGATCGTGGGGGGTGGTTTCCTTTAAGATATTCTCCTTTTCCCGATCGGCACGGCTTTTGATCTCGGCGCCGAAGCCGAGCGAGCTGCTTTGAAGCCGCTGTTCGATGATCTTATCGATCCCGTCAAACGCGCCGCCGCAGATAAAGAGTATATTGGAGGTGTCCACCGGAATAAACTCCTGATTCGGGTGCTTCCTGCCGCCCTGCGGCGGCACATTCGACACCGTTCCCTCAATGATCTTCAGCAGCGCCTGCTGCACCCCCTCCCCGCTGACATCGCGGGTGATCGAGGGGTTCTCGCTCCGGCGGCTGATTTTGTCGATCTCGTCAATATAGATGATGCCGCGCTGTGCCGCTTCCACATCAAAGTCGGCTGCCTGAAGCAGGCGCACCAGCACATTCTCCACGTCCTCGCCCACATAGCCCGCTTCGGTCAGGGTCGTGGCGTCCGCAATCGCAAAGGGAACATGAAGCTGTCTGGCAAGGGTGCGCGCCAGCTCGGTTTTACCCACGCCGGTGGGTCCCAGCAGCAGTACATTGCTTTTTTGCAGCTCCACATCGTCCTGTTTTGTCTTTTGGGTGATCCGCTTATAGTGGTTATACACCGCTACCGCCAGCACCTTTTTTGCCTCGTCCTGCCCGATGACATAATCGTCCAGAAACTTCTTGATCTCGGCAGGCTTCGGAATGACAAGCTCCGCCGGCGCGCTCTTTTTCTTTTTGGGCGCAGGCTCCAGCACGCCGTCCTCCACCAGCATATGATGGCACAGCGCCACGCACTCGTCACAGATAAACGAATTCAATCCGTACAGCATACGCTGTACCTGCTGCTCGCTTTTTCCGCAAAAGCTGCAACGGCAGATGCCGCTATCCTCGAAATTCGGCATACCTTCTCCTTTACTGCTGTTTATCGATCACCTTGTCGATCAAGCCGTACTCCAGCGCCTCGGCTGCCGTCATGAAGTTATCCCGCTCGGTATCCCGCGCGATGACCTCCAGCGGCTGACCGGTTCTCTCCGACAAAATCTGATTCAGCTTCTCTCTGGTGCGAACCAAATGGTCGGAATGAATCTTGATGTCGGTACACTGACCCGAAAGCCCGCCCGAAATCAGCGGCTGATGGATCATGATCTCGCTGTTGGGCAGGGCAAACCGCTTGCCCTTAGCACCCGCGGTCAAAAGCAGCGACCCCATCGATGCTGCCAATCCGATACAGATGGTGGACACATCACATTTAATATAATTCATGGTATCGAAGATCGCCATGCCCGCCGTGATCGAGCCGCCCGGACTGTTGATATAAAGGTGGATATCCTTATCGGGGTCCTGCCCTTCCAGATAGATCAGCTCGGCGACCACCACGCTGGCAGTATTGTCGTCAATCGGCTCGGACAGCATGATGATCCGGTCGTTTAACAGTCGGGAATAGATGTCATACGAACGCTCTCCGCGGCTGGTCTGCTCCACAACATAAGGTATCAAGCTCATTTTCATACAGCCCCTTTCTAGGCATTTTTGATTTTGGCTTCCGCCTTCACCAGGTCGATCGCCTTATTGACCGCCAAATCCATTTTGAACGAATCCTCAGGAATCAGCGAGCGAACCTGCTTTTCGTCCATCTTATACTGCTCGGCGAGCTTTGCATACTCGGCGTTCAGCTCCTCCTCGGACACCTCGATCTTCTCCAGCTTGACGATCTCCTCCAGCGCCAGACGAATCTTCACCTGCTTTTCCGCCGGCTCGCGGAACTGCTTTTGGAAGGAGTCCATCTCCATGCCGGTGTACTGGAGATACAGGTCAAGGCTCATGCCCTGCTGCTGCAGGCGCATATCGAAGTTCCGCACTTCCTCGTCCACCCGATTCTCGTACATCACGTCGGGAATCTCCGCTTCCATATTCTCGATGATGACGTCGATCAGCCGGTTCTCCACCTCGGTCTCGGCGCTCTTTTCGTTTTCCTCCGCCATTTTCTTTTGCAGGTCTGCCTTTAATTCCTCCAGCGTGTCAAACTCGCTGACGTCCTTGGCAAACTCGTCGTCCAGCTCGGGCAGCTCACGCGCTTTCAGCTCATGCAGAGTGACATGGAACACCGCTTCTTTCCCTTTCAGCTCCTCGGCATGGTAGTCCTCCGGGAAGGTGACATTCACATCAAAGGTATCACCCACCGAATGCCCGACCACCTGATCCTCAAAGCCGGGAATAAAGGTGTTGCTTCCCAAGGTGAGGTCAAAGCCCTCGCCCTTGCCGCCCTCAAAAGCCTCGCCGTCCACAAAGCCCTCAAAGTCGATCTTCGCCTGATCGCCCGTCTCGGCGGCGCGACCCTCCACCGTGATGGTGCGGGCGCCCCGCTCCTGCAGACGGTGCAGCTCGTTTTCGATATCCTCGTCAGTGACAGCTTTGACGGTTTTGGTCGCTTCTATACCTTTATATTTTTTCACAGTGACCTCGGGGCGAACCGTGCAGACCGCTTTCATGGTGAATCCGTCGTCATGGCTGACCGCGGTGATCTCCACCTCGGGACGGGTGACAAGCTCCAGCCCTGCCTCGTCCACCGCCTCGAACAGCGCATCGTTATACAAGGCGTTGATCGCGTCCTCATAAAACACGCCCTCGCCGTACAGCTTTTCGATCATCTTGCGAGGCGCTTTCCCCTTTCGGAAGCCCGGCACATTCATCTTTTTCCCGTTCTTCCGATATGCCTGCTCCACCGCCGCTTCAAAGCGGTCGGCATCTACCTTGATCTCCAGCTCATGCCGGTTGGTATCGGTTTTCTGGTTGGAAACTAACATCTTTATGTCCTCCTGAAATTAAGTTCATTCTCTCGGCACCTACGCACCTCAAAACAGTATACCACATTTTTACTGCAATGACAACTGCTTTTCTTCAAAAAATCAGAGCAATGCTGGGTTTGTCAATGCTTCATTTAAATATTGCAGCATAACAGAAGTTTACCAAAAGCGAGTTGTTGACAAATAAGAAGAGACATGATATAGTAGTGATAATTTCGTCTGCATTATTTTGATTTATTGATTTTGACAGGAGCGATAAGAAGATGCTTAGATATATCATTCGGTTGGATGATGCTTGCCCTAGGATGAATAAGGATCAATGGTTGCTAATCGAGAATTTATTGGACAAGTATAATATAAAGCCGCTTGTGGGCATTATCCCGGATAATCAGGATACTTTGTTTACTTGGGAAGAAGATCCTGAATTCTGGACAAAAACAGTTCGTCGATGGCAAGAAAAAGGATGGACCATCGCGCAGCATGGGTATCACCATGTTTATCACCCAACAAATGAGGGTGGAAAGTCAGAATTTATTGGACTTGATCATGCTGCTCAAAAAAAGCTGATTGAAAAAGGCTATGAAGCAATGTGCGCACACGATTGCAGACCTACAAGCTTTTTTGCACCGGGTCATTCATTTGACAAAATTACAGTAGATGTCATTCGAGAGAGTGGGCATTTTGATTTCATCTCGGATGGATATGCTCTCTATCCTTTTCAGGAACAAGGAATGCTTTTTTTCCCAAGTATATTTGATACTCCCCATAAAATACTTCCTTTTGGCGTTTATACATTTGTTTTTCATCCTAACTTTGAAACGGATCATTCTCTTAAAAAGACAGAGGTATTTATTGCTAAACACCGCAAATTTTTTATGCCTATTTCTACAGTGATGAAGGAAATAAAGTTAAAAAGAAATCGCATATGGATAGAAAAAGCAATATACCCCTCTATCAAGATGATTAGAAATATACGCAAGAAAATAAGAGGAACTGAATGGTAATATGTAATCCCATAAATCAGTGTACGGTTCGAAGTATCTCTACCACTCGTTTTTCTTCAATAATTAAAACAAGTGATTTTCTGATGCGCTTAATCAAGATACATATGCAATAGGAACTTGTTAAATAGAGTGGACACTAAAAACAGTGAGAAAGTCATTTGAATCCGATAGCTGATACCGAATTTTTCTTTTCTTCGTCAATTTAAGTTGCAGACAAAAAGAGCAGGCATTCGCCTGCTCTTTTGTCTGATCTGTGTTATGCCAGCCCGACCGCGATGCGGAGAGCTGCCAATGCATCGGTCACCGTCACGCCGTTCATACCGTCCATATCGGCGTTGGGTACTGCTTCCTCCAGTCCCACCGCCATACGGAGGATCGCCAGTGCATCGGTCACATCTACATGCCCGTCCCCGTCGATGTCGCCGAGCACAGCGGGGCTTTCGGCTTTCTCCAATGCCGCGACCGCGTCCTCGATGGCTTTCGCCATGGCGTCGACCTTCGCCTGCTCGGTGATCGGCAGACCGCGTTCTACCGCTTTCACCGCGTCCTTTACCGCTTGTGCCGTTTCTGCGGTATAACCGGAGAGGTCCTCCGGCACCTTTTGGAGTGCCGCGTCCACCGCCGTATAATCGGCGGCTTTATATTGCAGTCCGGTGATCGCGTCCTCGATCGCTTTGGCGGCGGCGTTCACTTCGTCCTGCGTCGCGTCCTCCTGTTCGGCGACCGCCTGCGCTTTGGCAACGGCGTCCGTAAGAGCCGTCACGGTCTCATCGGTATAATTTTCTTCCTCCGACAGCTTTTCATTTGCGTTCTTGATCGCTTCATCGAGCCCCGTTTTATCGACCGGAGGCTGTTTCGGTGTGATCTCCACGATATTCGTCGGGAGATACCCCTCGTCCAACAAGCCCTGATCGTTGAGCTGGGTATCCTCCGAAACCAGCACCGTATCGGCATAATATTGGCCGTTCTCGTCTGTCAGCCAAACGGTTGTCGCCACAATATTGTCGCCCGCCGTGTAGTCCTCACCGATCTCGATCTGCGGCTCCGGCTGCTCTGCCGGACTCTCCTCGGCAGTCTGCCGTGCCATGATCGCAGCCTTTCCCTCGGCTGAGGCTGCCTTGACATAACCCGCATTCAAAATAACCTTGCCGTGATTGGCAATGATCGCGATGTTCTTCCCGGAAACAGCCTCCACCCTGGTATCAGCTCCCTCCAAGTCAATCATGCCGTTTGCGGCATAAAGACCCGCCTTCGCGTCCGTGGACTTCGCGGTCACATCTGCTCCGTCCGCAATGATAAGATCGGCACGCGCGGAGATCGCGGTAGACTCTCCCTCACAAACCACATTGGCTTCCCGAATCGTGACGGTATTGCCGATGATGGGAGAACAAGTGGTGGCAGTGATCACAGTCTCTTTTCCGGTAACGGTCAGATCCTTTTGGCTGTTGATCGCATTGCCGTTTGCCGAATGGAGCGTAAGCACCGAATCGGCGATCTCGATATCGTCATAGGAGTAGACCGAGGAGCCGGGTGTATCGGCATTCAGCGTACTGTTTTTGATGGTGATCGGCTGTATATTGCTGTCAATACCTGCCATCAATGCCGCACCGCCGTTATCGGCGCAGTTGAGTGTGGCGTCTGCATAATCGAGCGCAATGGGACCGTTATCGGCATAAACCACTGTATTCCTCTCTGTTTCGGCGACCACCACAGCGCCATCGCTGAAGGTCACGCCTTGATTGCCGCGCAGCGCACAATATTGGGAGGTGACATGCACCGTGGTTCCCTGACCGGTCACGGTCAGGCTTCCCACTGAGGAATAGATCGCCGCCGCATTATCGGACACCGATGCGGTCACCTCGGCGCCGTCGCCGACTGTAACATCGGCAGAACTGAACAATGCGTTATAGATAGAAGTGATCTCGGCATGAGTACCCTGTCCGCTGACCGTGACGCTTCCGGTTTCGGCATAAAGTCCGGTTGCCGCTTCTAAAACGGTCACATCTGCGCCGCCCAGCACGGAAATGTCGCCGTTTCCTGTATAGAATGCCGCCGCATCGCCGGACACCGATGCGATCACCTCAGCACCGTTGCTGACCGTAATACCGGCAGAACCGACCAACGCATTATAGGTAGAGGTGATCTGAGCGCGGGTATTCTGCCCGCTGACCGTGATTGCTCCGGCTTCCGCATAAAGTCCGGTTGCCGCCGCTTCCCGAACGGTCAGATGCGCGCCGCCCAGAACGGAAATATCGCCGTTTCCTGTATAGAACGCCGCCGCGTCACCGGAGATCGACACAGCCACCTCGGCGCCATCATCAATCGTTATATTGTTCTTGGCGTTCGCCGCATTATAAGTGGGGGTAAGCTCCGCACGGGTATTCTGTCCGCTGATGGTAATGCTTCCGTTTGCCGCGTAAAGCGCCGCATCAGGGGTTTCCAGAATGGTCACACTTGCGCCGCTTTCGATGGCGATATCTCCGTTCACCGTATAGACCGCCACCGAATTGCCGGTCGTTGACCCGATCACCTCGGCGCCGTCATCGACCGTCACACCGGCGACACCGTTCAACACGCAAAGAGCCGAGGTGAGGTTTACATGAGTACCCTGTCCGCTGACCGTGACGGTTCCGCTTTCCGCGAAAATGGCGGCATAGGGAGTCGATGTTACAGTCACGGCAGAGCCGTCATGCAAAACGACATCACCCGCTACAGCATAAATCGCTACTGCGGCGGCGGACTCCGCGGTGATCTCCGCTCCCCCTTCTACGGTGAGGTTTTGCCCCGCATAAAGAGCACTGCCGCCTGCCTGTAAATTATATTTGCCGCCTTTGATCGTCAGGTCGTTTGTCGCGCTCAAAGAATGGTAATCCGTTGATTCGGAAACGATCGTCAGCGAAGCGCCCTCCGCCATTTCGACCACCATATTCCCATTGGTGTCGATCCCGCAGTAGGGCGATGTGATGGTGTTTTCCCCATTCACCCGCACGGTCAGCGTTTCGTTTGCGTCCGTGAAAAGGATCTGGTTCCAGGAAAGCTGTGCGTCGGTCAGTGTCAGGGTCGCCGTCAAAGGATCCCATCTGACACCGTTTTCGGCATTTCCGTCCCAGGTCTTACCGTCTATATAGACACTTTCCATGTCCGCCGCAAATGAAACGGTCGGCAGCAGCCAAAGCAGCCACACCGCCGCCAGCAGCAATGCGCCGCATTTTTTCTTTACACTTTTCAAAAGAACAACCCCTTTATCATGGTGATTTGGTCTATCCGGTTTCATTTCAACATATCGCATAGGGCCTTGCAAGGCTTTTCGTGTCGGGAAAATCAGGCAATCGTGACAGGGCAGAATTGCAGATGATCGCCCGATATCAGGTGATAGGTGATCCCGTCCTTTTCCCCGTTTTCGGCATACCGGCAGGATTGCCCGTGCAGATGCCCGTAATAGACCTCGGTGATTGAAAACTCCCGCAGGACGCTTAAAATCTCCGCGCAGCTCTCCTGTTGAAAAACCGGCGGATAGTGGAGAAACACCAGCGGTTTCCCGCCCAGACGCCGTGCTGCTTCCAGCGACAGCCGCAGCCGTCCCGCTTCCCGATCCAGCACCTTTTTATCCGCCGCCGCACCCGGCTCATTGATCCAGCCGCGGGTACCGCAAATCGCATAGTCTTGATAGCGAAAGGCATTATTGAACAAAACCGAAAGAGACGTAAAGCCCCGTTCGGCAAAAAATTGCTCCACCTTGGTCTTTGTGGAAAACCAATAATCGTGATTCCCTTTCATCAGAATCTTCTGCCCCGGCAGAGCGTTCAGCCAGCGGAAATCCTCCTCGGCATCGGCAAGGGAAATGCCCCATGAGATGTCGCCGGCGATCACCACCGTGTCCTCCGGCGCGACCACCCGACGCCAGTTTTCCTCCAGCCGCTCCATATAATGCTCCCAGCCGTCAAACACGTCCATCGGCTTATCCCCCGTAAGAGACAGATGCAGATCGGCTATGGCGTGCAATCCCATAAAGCACCTCCAAACGGAAATGATTTCCTGATATTTTTTGCCGGCGTCCGGACATACTATTTGCGGAGCCGCAGCAAACGGCACGCATTCGGTTTACCGGAGCCTGCCCTTGCGACAGGCTCCGCCTTTCAGTTTTTCGGAAAGGAGGCGTTTTCCTTGTCCAAAGCAGGCGAAAACAAGCAATGTATCTGTGATGTGAAATGTGATGTGGAAAGCTGTATTCACAACAACCACAAAAACGGCTGCACAGCACAGGCTATTGAGATCGGACCGCATTTTGCCACTAACTCGAGCGATACCGTTTGCAACACCTTTGAGGAACAGAGCATCTCGTAACACATCGGGATATCCGGACAAGAGGCAGGCATTCGCCTGCCTCTTTTTCTTATGATACCATTTTGAGCGAAAAATTGCAACCGATAAGGATAAGATGCACGAAAGGCGCGAAAATAATTTTTTGGAAAAAGGCAACGCCGCCGAGCGCGCCCAGTGGGCGAAACAGCGAGGCAACGTTGGCACCACGGTCGAAAAATGTCCGCACAACCTGTGCGGTTAACATTTTTCGGGCAACCGTAAGAGGGCAGGCAAGGGAGCAGGCGTAGCCCCCGCCGGTTCCCGTCGCTCGGGTTCAAATCCTTTTTTCCAAAAATTATGAGCCGCACGAAACCGCAAAAAGGTGGTAGCGACTGCGAGCCGCCGCGAGGGCGTTTACAACCGAGCCGGCGAGCCGAGCGTGGCTTTTTGCGGAAAAAGGAGGAGCAAGGAAGCGGGCGTATGACGCTTTTTGAAACCGCAGGTAAGTCAAGACCACCGGTGGAACCGGTGGCTTGCACAGCCCCTAAAAGGGGCTCATACAGGCTTAGCCCCTGAAAGGGG
>CANQKY010000005.1 GCA_947624575.1 uncultured Clostridia bacterium | reverse complement strand
ATACCAGCTTGTCCGTCGCTCGAAAAACCTTGATTTTCCTGTGTTTTCAAAAGTATCGTTATCTAACCTCAGCTTTCATCACGCCGGCAAAGCCGCTTGCCGCCGCATACGCCGTTTTATCCCGCATCAGATTGGTGCCGTTATACAAAATGGTCGCCTGCTGTTCGCCCTCCTGTGTGGGTACTCGAAGCACAAAGACATTTTCGCTTTCCAGATCGCCGCCGTCCGATGCGATTATAGGCGCCGCTTCCATGTAACGGTCATACCAGAACTCGACGTCCGTCTCGGGCAGCGTTGATTCTTGATACGCGGTAGCGACCGCATCGGGCAGACCGAGCCATATTTTCGCGCGGTCACAGCCCGCTTCGATAGCGGCGTCTGCCGCTTCGGTCATTTTGGCATAGGGCATCAGCGCCCATACCGTATCGGTTTGCTCTACCGAGGAATAGGTCATGCAGTTTAAGTAGTCGATCGCCTGGAACTCTGCGGCAGTCAAATCGGTCGGATAAGCGGGATCGAGCGAAACTGCGCATTTCAGCCCCGCTTCATGGAGTGCTGCCGCCAATGCCGTCACCGTCAGGCGAAACGCCTGCAGTCCCTCCGGTGTGGTCGGGTGTCCCCAGTTGAGCTCCACGCCGTACATATCATGCTCGGCGGCAAAGGCCGCGACCGACTTTGCCAGGGCGTCTCTTGTTTGCCCGTCCAGCAAAGCGGCAGGGTCGAACCCCTCAACCGACGGGGTGAGCGAGAACCAGTACCGAGCGCCGCGCTCGTCCGTAAAATTACCGCCTACAGTCCGCAGCGTCTTGATCCATGTCCGCATCAACGCCGCAGCCTCCTCCGATCCGGCTAGCGGAACCTCCGATATATCGGTTTGCCCGCTCCATAAGCCGACCCGAAACGCTCCCGCTTCATCGATCAAAAAGCCCTCTGCCATGATTATGTCGGTCAGGCTTTTATACTGCGACCCGGTGAGCCGGTAATACTCCGGTATGTTTCTTTCCGGCTCATATACATCTGCCGAGACATACCCTACATTCATAAAGGCGCTGTCCCCGCTGCTCTCCTGACGATCCGCCGAGAACGCAGTGATGACCGCATCTCCCGCCAGCTCGTCCACCACCAGCCGGACAGCCGAGGTGGTCACGTCCTCGGGCAGAATGCAGTCCCGCTCGGTTAGAATATAGTCGTTGCGGTAAACCTCCGCCCAGTCCGTACTGTTCCACACCTCGATGTGAAACCTCTGCACACCGCCGTAGGTTTCCTCGCTGAGATGAATGCGGTTGATGAGCGTGTCCGCCCCAAGATCGAGCCAAAGCGCATCGCCCTCCTGCTTTGCCGTCCAGGGTGTGCCCTCAAACAGATCGGCACCCGCGGCGGGCGCCGCCGCTACCGGCAGCACGACCGGCATACTGCAAAGCAGTGCGAGAGATAATAGCAGGCTGATGATCTTCTTCATATCCTTTTCCCCCTTTTATCATAAGCGACCGATCTGTCGGCTGTCCGAAAGCCGGATCGCCAAGCCGCTTTGGCGCGAGCGGTTTTTCGATCACCGCAGGCGCCAAGATGAGCTTTCCTTTAGTATAGCACGGGGATTTCGGGTCGTAAAGTGATTGGACACAAGAGAAGAAAAATCTGCTTTCGTGCACCAACCGGGATCGCTCACCCGGCAGAAACGAGGGTAAAAAGTAAAAATCGGCAAGCCTCTTGCGAGCCTTGCCGATTTTTGGAGCGGGCGAAGGGAATCGAACCCTCGTGTTCAGCTTGGGAAGCTGACATTCTGCCATTGAACTACGCCCGCGACAAAAGCTATTATACACCCTTTTGTCCGATTTGTCCACTACTTTTTTCTGTTATCCCCCAAACGCCGCTTCAAACGCAAGGAGGATATCCGCCGCCTGCTCGATTCCGAGCTTCGCGGTATTCAGTGCAAGGTCGTAATTCTCCACCCTGCCCCATCGCTGATTGGAATAATAATTATAAAACGCCGCCCGCTGCTTATCCGCCTTTACCATGCGCTCCATCGCCTTTTTCTCGCTCAGTCCGAGGTCCTTTTGCACCTGTGCCGTCCGAAATTCTGGATCGGCATACAAAAACACCTTGCAGACATTCGGCAGCTCCCGCAGCACATAGTCCGCGCACCGTCCGACAATCACGCAGGGTCCCTCCTGCGCCGCCTGCCGAATGATATCGCACTGCAAAAAGAAAAGCTGGTCATTGAGCGGCATATCCTTCGGCGTATAGCCGGAGGCGGTCACGCCGTAGCCGCCGCCCATCGACAGCGCATAGAGCAGGCTGTTGGTCGGTCGCTCGTCTACCCGCTCGAACACTTCCTCGGCAACGCCGCTTTTCTTCGCCGCAAGCCGGATCAGCGCCTTATCGTAAAAGGGGACGCCCGCCTTCTGAGCCGCCAGCTTCCCGATGTCCTGCCCGTTGCTCCCAAACTGGCGTGCGATGGTGATAATGTTTTTCATCTGCGCTTATCCTTTCTGACTTACTGTCTATGATGTAGGAGGATCACAGCCAAAGATCCTCGCCTTCCGCTTCCTCATGCTTTGCCCTGTAACGCCACCTCAGGCAGACGAGAACCCAACAGAGTATATCCATCAGGAGAAAAGCCACGCCCGCCCCAAGGCAGATAGCGGGGATCGCCAAAAAGCTGCCGAACGACAAACTGAACCGCCGGAAAAATGCCACCGCGATCACCAGGGGAATCCAGATCACCCAGAACGCCAGCAGCTCGGCGCGCAGGTCGATCAGGGTGATGACCCACAGCAGCGTGCCGCGTTCCCGCTCGAATCGATACTCGTACTCGATATTCTCATCGCTGAGACGGTTGCAGTATGCCGCGATCCAAACCAAAACGACCGGCAGGCAAAGCAGCATCAGCCGCACCCAGCTCACATCGGACGGCAGAATGGACAGGCTCAAGTAAACGCCGCCGACAAAATAGGCAAGCCCCAGCACCAGCAGATAGAGTATGCCGCGCCCCAATTTCTCCAGAAACCGTCCCCTCATGGCGCCCATTTCCTTTCTCCACTGCCGCAATTCCTGCCCGCTGCGCCGACTTCATATGGCATCAGCCTATTAACATTATACACAAAAAAGAGCGTTATTGCAAGAGAATTGTGGAGAAAACGGCAAGAAGATCAAAAAATACCGCTTCCAAAATGACAGTGGTTCATAAAACAGTAAGTTTGCAATGTCTTAACAAACGGAATTTGGCAGACTATTCCCAGACATCGAGTTTTCTGTCTTTATAGTAAAACTCTCTATCTTTCTCACCGATCTCACGGATCACTTTACAGGGAACGCCAAGGGCAACTACATTTGCGGGAATGTCATGCGTTACGACACTCCCTGCCCCGATGACGGCATTATCTCCGATCGTGATCCCCGGCATGATTTGGCAGCCAGAACCTATCCAAACATTTCTCCCGATATGAATGGGAAGATTGTAAACATAGTGATGTTCACGCAAAACAGGCAAAATGGGGTGCCCGGAGGTGGTAAAGACAACATTCGGGGAGATCATAGAGTAATCGCCTATAAAGATATGCTCGTCGTCCACAAATGTGACATTAGAATTGATATAAATGCCTTTTCCCAAGTGAACGTGTTTACAGCCCCAATTTGCATGGAGCGGCGTTTCGACCGTACAGTCTTCTCCGACCTCTGCAAAAACTTCCCGCAGAAGTTTTTGTCGAAGCTCCGTTTCCGTAGGCAAGGTGCGATTATATTCTGTCATTTTGTCTTGATAGATATGTTGATCGCCAAGCAGTTTGGGATCGTCATAGCGATACGGCAGACCTTGCTGTTTCCGCTTCACATGATCCATCATTCAAATCCTCCTTCACTCCCGATTTGTCGTGCAGTCACCCATTTGACATTTCACATGATACCACCCAAATGTGAAGAAATCTACTGTCCATATCGAATAGAAAACGCTCCGGCGATTTTGTCCTCGTCCGGAGCGTTCCCTTCTGCTGTTCCGGCTCGTCTTAATGACAAGCTCAAACCACATGCCGTTTTAGGGGTACCCCCACAAACGGAAGCGGTATTTTTTAGATCACATTCAGATCACGCGGATACGAGTGACCTCGGCAATACCGGTCAGCGCGGCGATCATGCTGTCGTCCGGCGCGGCGGAGAGATCCAGCATGGTGTAGGCATACTCGCCCTTGGAGGCGTTGACCATGTTCTCGATATTGCAGTGCTTGCCGACCTCGGAGGTCAATGCGGCAATCACATTCGGCACATTCCGGTGGAACACGCAGATACGGCTTACGCCGCTGCGCGCCATCTCGGCATTCGGCAGGTTCACCGAATTTTTGATGTTGCCGTTTTCGAGATAATCCATCATCTGCCGCACCGCCATCACCGCGCAGTTGTCCTCCGACTCCTCGGTGGAAGCGCCCAGATGCGGAATGTCAATCGCGCCCTCCATACCGGCGCTCTTGGCGTTCGGGAAATCGGTCACATACCGTTTCACCTTGCCCGATTTGAGCGCCGCCGCCATGGCATCGTCATCGACCAGCGCGTCGCGGGCAAAATTCAGCACCACCACGCCGTCCTTCATCATGGCGATGGTATCGGCATTGATCATGCCGCGGGTGGCGTCCATCAGCGGGACATGGATCGATATGTAATCGCAGGTGGCAAAAATTTCCTCATTGCTCTTGACATGATGTACACGGTGAGAAAGATGCCATGCCGCCTCGACCGACAGGTACGGGTCACAGCCGTAGACCTCCATACCCAGCGAAGCCGCCGCGTTTGCCAGCAGTCCGCCGATTGCGCCCAGACCGATCACGCCCAGCTTTTTGCCCATGATCTCGGTACCGGCGTATGCCTTTTTCCCCTTCTCGACCAGCTTGGCGACGTTCTCATCGTCCTTGACGGTCTGCACCCAGTTGATGCCGCCCACGATGTCCCGCGCCGCCAGCAGCATACCGGCAAGCGCCAGCTCCTTGACGCCGTTTGCATTGGCGCCCGGCGTATTGAACACCACGATTCCCTTTTCGGCGCACTTGTCCAGCGGGATATTATTGACCCCCGCGCCCGCGCGCGCCACCGCCAGCAGCTTATCCGACAGCGGCAGCTCATGCACCGAGGCGCTGCGTACCAGAGCCGCGTCCGCATCGGCAAAATCATCGGTGATCGCATAGGACTCGGTCAGCAGATCCAGACCCATACCGGAAATGGGATTGAGACAGTTGATCTGAAACATTACTTGTTTTCCTCCTCAAACTTCTTCATGAACGAGACCAGCTTCTCCACGCCCTCGACCGGCATCGCGTTATAGATCGAAGCGCGCATACCGCCGACGGTACGGTGACCCTTGAGGTTGATAAAGCCGGCGTCCTTGGCAGCCGCCACAAATTTCTTATCCAGCTCGTCATCGCCGGTGACAAACGGAATGTTCATCAGCGAGCGGGAATCGCGCTCCACCGTGCCCTTGAACAGCTTGGACTGATCAAGGAAGTCATACAGCAGACCCGCTTTCTTCTCACTGATCTTCTTCATCTCGGCAAGACCGCCCACTTCCTCCTCGATCCACTGAAGCACCTTCATGCAGATGTAGATCGCATAGGTCGGCGGCGTGTTGAACATCGAGCCGTTATCGGCATGGGTGGAATAGGTGAACATGGTCGGCGTGCCTTCCTGCGGCTCACCGATCAGGTCTTCCCGCACGATCACAACGGTCAGACCGGCAGGACCCATGTTCTTCTGTGCGCCGGCATACAGCAGTCCGAAACGGGACACATCGATCGGCTCGGACAGAATGCAGGACGACACATCGGCAACCAGCGGCACATTGCCGGTATCCGGCAGCGTGTGATACTTGGTGCCGTAGATGGTGTTGTTCATGCAGATGTGGAAATAATCCGCATCGGGTGTAAAGGCGGCAGGGTCGAGCTTCGGGATATAGGAAAAGGTCTTATCCTCGGAGGACGCCACCACATGGCAGTCACCGAAGCGAGCTGCTTCCTTATACGCCTTTTTCGCCCACTGACCGGTGATCACATAGTCCGCCTTGCGGTTTTTAGTCATCAGGTTGAGCGGCACCATGGCAAACTGCGAGGACGCACCGCCCTGCAAGAACAATACCTTATAGTTATCGGGAATCTCCATCACCCGACGAAGCCGCGTTTCGCACTCCTCGATGATCGCCGCATACTCTTTCGAGCGGTGGGACATCTCCATAACCGATTCGCCGGTACCCTTATAATCCAGCATTTCCTCGGCTGCCTGCCGCAGTACCTGCTCCGGCAGCATGGACGGACCTGCGCTGAAATTGTAAACTCTGCTCATTGTCTGTTCCTCCTCATTCATGCTTTACTTGACTGTTCGTCCTGTACTATTTTATTCTTTTCGGAGGGTTTCGTCAAGTAATTTTCAGCCTTTTTCGCCTGCAAATTCCGACCGTTGGACGGGATTGCCAAGCGATGAGCGATATGATATAATAGAATTAGTAAATTTGTGCAAAAGGGGAGCGCCCATGCAGCCAGAGAAAAATCAGATCATCACCGCCCGCATCACCGGAATCACCAGCGAAGGGCAGGGCGTGGCAAAGCCGGAAGGGTTCCCCGTTTTTGTGCCGTATACGGCAATCGGGGATCTGGCGGAGATACGGATCGTGAAGCTCCGCCGCGGCTATGCCTACGGCAGACTGGAGCGGCTGATCGAGCCATCTCCCGACCGGATACCGCCCGACTGTTCCGCTTTCGGACCATGCGGCGGCTGCCATTTCCGCCACCTGAGCTATGAGGCGGAAGCAAGGGTCAAACGGGATATTCTTGCCGATGCGTTTTTGCGGGTCGGGCATTTTCCCCTTGAACCGGAGGACTTCCTCGCGGCAAAAGAGGTGACCCGCTGCCGGAACAAGGCACAGATTCCCTTTGGCACCGACCAAAACGGCAGGATCGTCTACGGGTTTTACGCGCCGCGCAGCCACCGGATCGTCCCCTGTGCGGACTGTCTATTGCAGCCCCGTCTGTTCGGGGAGATCGCCGCTACTACCGCACGACTGCTCCAAACGCTTTCGATCCCCTGTTATGACGAAACGACCGGTCGGGGTACCTTTCGGCACCTCTATCTGCGGCAGAGTGCCGCTTCGGGCAGAGTGCTGGTCTGCTTTGTGGTGACGCGGGGACACCTTTCAGCCATACGGGAGCTGGCACGGCGGCTCATGACGGCATTCCCAGACATCTGCGGCGTGACCGAGAATGTCAATCCCGACTGCACCAATGTCATACTCGGCAAGGAAACCGAAACACTGTTCGGGGACGGCAGGCTACACGATATTCTCTGCGGTGTTCCGCTCTCCCTGTCGCCCGAAGCCTTTTATCAGGTGAATCATGCCCAGACCGAGCGGCTCTACCGGCAGGCTGCGGCATACGCCGCGCCGCACAAAACCGACCTCCTGCTCGATCTCTACTGCGGCGCGGGGAGCATCGGGCTTTCGATGGCTGAGAGGGTAAAGCGGCTGATCGGGGTGGAGATCGTGCCGCAGGCGATCGAGAACGCCAAAGAAAGTGCCGCAAAAATGGGGCTTTCCAATACCGCCTTTTTCTGCGGTGATGCAGGCAATATCGCCGCGCGGCTTGCCGGAGAAGGACTGCGCCCCGATATCATTCTCATCGACCCGCCCCGCAAGGGCTGTGACGAAGCCTGCCTTTCGGCGATTCGGGAGATGTCCCCCGACCGGCTGGTGATGATCTCCTGCCACCCCGCGACCGCCGCACGGGACTGCCGGCGGCTTTGCGACCTCGGCTTTACGCTGGAGCGATACTGCGGCGCCGACCTTTTCCCCCGCACCCGCCATGTGGAGTGCGTGGTATTGCTGTCAAAAGCAAAATAATCGGGGCTTTATGAACAATTTGAAAACAGGGGGTTAACTATGAAGAAGGCTTATCCATGGATCGCGCTTGGTTTGGTGATTGCGTTTCTCCTGATTTTTACAGGCGTCAATCTGCATAAATTCCATCACGACGGCATTGATGATCTGATCATAACCGAAGAAGCGGATTATGAAAATCCAATCAGCAAAGAAAAAGTAACGCCGATTGTGATAGAAAAAGAGCACTATTTTATTTCCGATTCCTTCGTGATGACGGATCCTTCTCAAATGCAGATCCGTTTTCGCGTCATGTACTCTCTTCCGTTTATGCACGCTGAGATTTTCCATGATACCGCCTTCTATATAGAAGATGATAAGGGCAATGATCTGACCTCTGCCGCGAGTGTTTACAGTGAAAAATTTATGGGACTAAACGGACTGAATATCACGCTCATCTTCAAAGAGGACGTCCATATGCCTGCGTCGGGAGAGCATCTATTCGTTACCTTAGCTTCCGCCGAAGGAGTGAAAACGCTGGACGCAGACAAAAGCTATGCCTACGGTAAATTTGAAATTGTGATCCCGTAGACTGAAAGACAAAAAAGGCAGGTAGCTACATGACGACCGAGGAACTGAAAATCCGCCAATTAGCCAATCAGCATCTGCTGACGCCTGCGGACAAAATGACGGTAATCCACGATCTTTGCGGTGTGCAGGCGCAGTTTATGGTCAATGCGATGCACGCGCTGAGGATCAGGTGTTCTGATTATCGGGAGGACACGATCAGGGACGGTCTTGTGAAGAACTGGACGGTCAGAGGAACGGTCCATGTATTTGCAAAAGATGATCTGCCCCTGTTTCTTCACTGTCATAACGGGCAGGATTATCTGAAAAAAGACTGGAACGGATATACATTTTGGGATCGGCGGGATCAGTGGGCGCTCACGCCAAAGCGGCAGGCTTATTTTGTCGATGTGATCTTAGAGGCTCTGAAATACTCCGAGCGGACAAGAGAAGAGCTCAAGGAGATATGCAGGCAACAAGGCATGACCAAGGTGGAAGAAAGCTGTATGTTCGACCAGTGGGGCGGCGGTATCCGCGAAATGTGCGAACGCGGGCTTCTAAACTATGTGGTGCAGGAAAAGAAAGCCTTCTGCCTGGCGCCCGCGTTTACTCCCATTCCCGAGCAGGAGGCAGGCCTTGAACTGGCGCGCCGGTATTTTACCCATATGGGTCCTTCCACCTTTCACGATGCCAAGTACTATTGCCACGCGACAACCGCACAGATCAAGGACTGGCTTTCCAAGCTGCCTGTAGAAACAGCGGAATGCGAGGGCAGGACTTATTACTACATCGAAAACGGTCAAACATACGATCGGGAGATTCCCCAATGCCTCTTCCTTGCCGGATTTGACCAGCTTCTTTTGGCACACGAAAAAAAGGAAAGCCTGTTTTTGTGTCCGGAACATCTGCGGGCGATCTTCAATCTTGCGGGGATCGTAATGCCGGCGCTTTTGGTCGATGGTGAAGTGGCTGGCAAATGGAAAAAGAGGAACAAGAAATTGCAGATCACCCTGTTCAGGTCCATCACACGGCGGGAGAAAAACCGCATTTCCGATTTTGCGGATTCGTTGTGGAACGGGGAGATCACATCGGTCAGCTTTGACGAATAAAAAACGGAGGCTTTTATGGAGAACAACACAAACCGACATTCCTTCAAAGGCTCAATCGGGTTCGTCCTCGCGGCGGCGGGGAGCGCGGTAGGGCTGGGCAACATCTGGCGGTTCCCCTATCTGGCGGCGCGGGACGGCGGCGGACTGTTTCTGCTTGTTTACCTGATCCTTGCCCTGACCTTCGGCTTCACCCTGCTGATGACCGAAGTGGCGATCGGCAGGAAAACCAAGCAAAGCCCGCTGACCGCTTACGGCAAGCTCCGCAAAAAATGGAAGTGGCTGGGCGTGATCGCCTGTCTGGTTCCGGCGATCATACTGCCCTATTACTGTGCCATCGGCGGTTGGGTGCTGAAATACCTGTGTGCCTATCTCACCGGAGGTGGAAGTGCCGCCGCGCAAGACGGCTATTTTACCTCCTTTATCTCCGGGACCATACAGCCGATCATCATGACCGCCCTCTTTCTGTTCGCGGTGGTGTTTATTATCCTCCGCGGCGTCAACAAGGGGATCGAGTCCTTCTCCAAGGTGCTGATGCCGGTTTTGATCCTGCTGGTCGTGGTGATCGCGGTATTCTCCCTCACCATCAGCCACACCGACCAAAACGGCGTCACCCGCACCGGACTGCAGGGGCTGGCGATCTATGCGATCCCGAACTTCTCCGGCATGACGGCAGGGCGGTTCTTCACCATTCTGCTTGACGCGATGGGTCAGCTGTTTTTCAGCCTGAGCGTGGCAATGGGGATCATGATCACCTACGGCTCCTACCTGCATGACGACGCACACCTTTCCGCCTCGGTCAATCAGATTGAAATTTTCGATACCGCGATCGCCTTTCTTGCCGGCGTGATGATTATTCCCGCCGTTTTCACCTTTGCCGGAACCGAAGGCATGGAAGCCTCCGGTCCGGGGCTGATGTTTGTTTCGCTGCCGCATGTGTTTGCCGCGATGGGACCGATCGGCAATCTGGTGGGAATCTTATTCTTCGCCATGGTGCTCTTTGCCGCCCTGACCAGTGCGATCTCGATCATGGAAGCGGTGGTATCAAGCCTGATGGATCAGTTCGGGCTCAGCCGCACCAGGGCGACCCTTCTCGAAAGCGGAATCACGCTGATTTTAAGCATCGTGGTCTGCCTCGGATACAACCTATTCTACTTTGAAGCGCCGCTGCCCAACGGCACAACGGCGCAGATCCTCGACATCATGGACTACCTGAGCAACAACCTGCTGATGCCGGTGGTGGCGATCGGCACCTGTATTCTGGTGGGCTGGATCCTAACGCCGGACGCCGTGATCGAGGAAGCCGAAAAGACCGGCGGCAAGATGAGCCGCAAGCGCCTGTATCGGGTGATGATCCGTTATATTGCGCCGGTGATGCTGTTTGTCCTGCTGCTCAAATCCTGCGGCGTATTTTAAGGTGAGGGGAGCCGAACCCGAAGGAGGAATAACCGTGATCGAACTTTTGACCCACAGCAGTATCAGATTAACCGGTGAGAAAACCGTTTACATCGACCCCTACCGCATCGAGGAAGCGCGGCATGACGCCGATCTGATCCTCATCACCCACGACCATTTTGACCATTTTTCGCCGGAGGACATCGAGAAGGTCATGTCGCCCGCCACCCTGCTTGTCCTGCCGGAGCGCATGAAGCAAAAGGCGGCGGCGATCCCCTGCGGCGGAATATATACCGTATCGCCGCAGGAGGAACTTACGCTCTGCGGTATCCCCATCAAAACCGTACCCGCTTACAACCGGCACAAGCCGTTTCACCCGAAAAAGTGCGGCTGGGTGGGGTATCTGGTGCAAATAGACGGCGAAACGGTCTACATTGCCGGAGATACCGACGCCGTGCCGGAGGTATCTGCGGTGCGCTGTGACACGGCAATGGTGCCGATCGGCGGCACCTACACCATGAACGCAAGGCAGGCGGCGGAGCTTGTAAACCGCATGCGCCCGCAAACTGCCATACCCACCCATTACAGCGACAGGGCGATGGAAGCGGAGTTCCGAACTGCGGTCGACCCTGCTATTCGGGTGGAGATCAAAATGCAGCGATATTGATTTTTCCGACAGATTCTGGTACAATGTCAAGGACAACGCAAAAAGAGGTGCTACCATGGAGACACAGGGAAAAAAGCGGATCTCAAAAGGCGCGCTCATCGCCCTTTTGATGATCCTTGCCATACTCGCTTCCACGATACCGCCGGCTATACTGGGCTACCAAAAGCAGGTGCGGCAGTTAAACCTGCACATCGCCTGTCGGGATATTCGGCTTGCGGCGTCCGAGCAGGCGGCGGAGTTATATCGGGAATACGGGAACACCGACCTGCTGGACTCGATGGCGGACGATATTCTGCGGCAAGCCGGTCACGGCGGCAGCGTGATCGGCACGATTCTCTGTCGGGAGCCTGCCGAGATCACCTATCTTGCCTATCGGGAAACCGGCGGAGAAACCATTGTCTATCAAAACGGCGGCTACTATATCTCGCCGGAGGAGGAACCGGTCCTCTGCTCCGGACGGGCGGTCATGGAGCATCTTAATCTGCCCGACCGAGAGGAGCCGCGTGAAGTGAGCGCGGACGAGCTGATGACCTTCCGACAGGATATTCGCACCGAGGAAGGCTATCCGCTGTTATCCGAGGGAGAAAAAAAGCTCCTGGGCGACCGGCAGTTTCGGGAAAACTGGTACTGGAAGCCGGTTGCCGTCGGGGAACGGGTCTGCCTTGCCGCCGAAGCAAACCGTGCCGACGCAGAAAACGCCGAAGCGGTTCTGCTCTATGACGACGGCGACTACTACCTGCCGGCAAACGGCGGCAGTATCACCCTGCCCGATTTGAGCCCCACTCTGACGGGCGACTGGGTCGAAACGGAGCTTTTCTGATGGAGCGGGTCGTCCACACGATCCCGCCGATGGTCTGGCGGACATCGGACACCCTGATCCTCGGCAGTATCCCCTCGCCAAAATCGCGGGAGACAGGCTTTTACTACGGGCACCCCCAAAACCGGTTCTGGCGGGTGACGGCGGCGGTATTCGGGGAGCAAACGCCGGATACCATACCTCAAAAGAAAGCGTTTCTTCGCCGCAACCGGCTGGCACTCTGGGACGTGCTGGCAAGCTGTGAGATCACGGGAGCGTCCAACGCCTCGATCCAAAGTCCGCAGCCCAACGACATCGCGGGGCTTTTGACCGACTATCCCGCGATCCGCCGCATTTTTACGACCGGCAAAACAGCGCACCGCCTTTATCAAAGGCTTTGCCGTCCGGCAACCGGCATCGACGCCCTTTGTCTGCCCTCGACCAGTCCGGCAAACTGCGCCTGCTCCCTTGCCGCGCTGATCGCGGCATACCGTGTGCTGGCGGAATAATACTGCCGCAGGCTTTTGATCCGATACCGGATCACCTGCTCGCTGACCCCGAACCGTATCGCCGCCGCGGCGATACGGTCTTTTTCCTGCCAAAAATTAGAACATATGTTCTCCATTGTGGGCAAAAAAGAATGCCGCGGCACCAACAGCTCCGCCGCACCCTCGTTTGCCTGCCACTCCAGCGGACTGTTCTGGCGGGCGCAGACAAGCTGCCGTTCCTCCGGGTGGAGAAAGAAATGGATCAGCTCATGCGCCAGCGTAAAGCGCAGGCTGACAGGTGTGAAAGAGGTATTGAGCAGGATCACGCTTTCCTCTCCCCGCAGCAGCAATCCCGCCACTTTACGGCTGTCCATCGGGTGACCGACCACCCGCAGGTGCGGGATCGCATAGTCCACCAGCGAAAGCAGACCGGCATAGGTTTTCGGCATTCTCCCGCCCAGCCGCTGCCGCAGGTCGTCCACCTGACGGTAGAGTTCAGCTTTGGTCATTCTTCGGCTCCTCCTGCTTGGTGATTTTGTAGCTCCGCGCCACATCTAAAATGAAATCCACGTCCTGCTGCGAAAGATCAAGGTCCTCAATCCCCTGAAACAGGCGGAAGTAGAGGGCAGGCAGCTCGGACAGCTTTTGCAGATATTCGGGCGAAGCAGGCATTTTATGGGAGATCGGATTATCGGTATTCCCCAGCAGATAATCGACCGAAACATCAAGATACTGCGCGATCCGCCCCAGCTTTTCGGCGGTCGGGGAGCTGGTAGACCACCGGCTCACCGTGCCGTTTCCAAGCCCCAGCGTCTGCTCCAACGCGGTCAGGCTGAGTCCCCGCTCCCGCGCCAATGCGCGAATCCGGTCGGTGATCGTCATAGCATTACCTCCCCTGAAATTTTCTAAACTATTGACAAAATTAGATTTTTCTCTTATCCTATAATAGAAGATTATCTATAATCCGTGATTTTCTTTATTATACTAGAAAATGAGAGATTTGTCAAGGAGGTTTCTATGACCCGTCACGAGATGACCGGCAGGCTGTTGCGGGGGTGGCGGCTGCTCGAAAGCCGCCGCCGGTTAAACGAGGATCGGCTTCGCTTTCTGCCGCCCAAAGAGGGCGGCAAGCTGCTGGCAGAGCGGAACTTGATCCGCCATTTTCAAACGCAGGCGGCGACAGCCATCGCCGCGCTGCCGCCGATCCGATCTTTTATTTTGCAATACGCCCTTTGCGGTGGTCATACCTACGAGCAGACCGCCGAGCGCCCCGAGGTAGACGGGCGGCAGCCGCTGACGATCCTCCGCACCGCCAAAGCGGGAGTCGGGGCGGTCAGCCGGCTGATTCTGCTCACCGACGAGGAACTCTCCACCCTCTGCCGCCTGCTGCCGGAGGAAGATGACGACTAGCAAAGCTTTCACCGGCTCGGCGAAAACCGCTATTTTGCGACAGACGCAAAGCCCTCACTTGCTCGGTGAAAAACGCTGTCTTACAGCAGACGCTTCCTCTTTGCGGAAATAAACGGCGCGGTGACGACCCGCAAGAGGGGAAAGTCTTTTTCAGAAAAAGATTTTCCCCTCTTGGCTCCCCTTAGAAAAACGTTCGGTTGCTGGTATCGCGGTGGAAATCGGAAGTGTGCCTGTATGCAGCACAGCGTAAAATCAGAACAAAGCATAGCGCAACACAAAAGTCTCATCGCCAGTGTTCTTTTGATATCTGCGTGATAATAGGAAAAACTCTGCCTTGAACCGCAAGAATCCCACCACCATGCTGCGCGTGATCCCCCTCCCTTTCACAAGGGAGGTTTTGACAAAGACGGCAGAATTGCGGTTTCATTCCCGCCGCGCCTACTTGGGATCGGGCAAAAAGCCCACTACTACCACCCAGCCACAAGTGCGAACTAAAAAGGCTGCGGCAGATCGCCGCAGCCTTTTTCCATACTTCTTTTGTCGGAAACCGGTTTGTAAGCCCTTATTCAGCCGGATTCACGATAAACTCATCGATCGCCTCGGCAACCGCGCGAGCCAAAGAGGAATCGCCATTCTCGGAGTTAAAGGTCTCACCGGGATTATATGCTTGCAGGTCATTGATCTGCTGCCAGTTGAATACGCCCTTCACACCGCGCAAAGCACACCACGCGACCTTATCCTTCAGCATCTGCGGACTGTTGATTACAAAACGAATACCGCTTTCTATGCTGTTCATGCCGGTCGGGAAAGTAGAGTGCGAGCCCATATAGGTGCTGTACAAGGTGCCAAATGACAGCGGCAACGGTTGCGTAATACTACCATTGGCATTGATCCCGTAGTACGGCACACCGACCACGATCTTATTGAGCGCCCAGCCTTTGCTGACATAGGTGTTGATCTGATTTGCCATCTGGTTCATCGACATATGGACATTGTCCTCCGCCTGCATATAGGACATGATATTGAGACGGTCGAGATTGGCTTTCATTTCATCGGTATATCCATAACTGGGTGAGACAGCTGCCGAGACCTCAGGAATGCCCTTCTGCTTCAGCTGTACCACCATCTTTCCCAGCGCATCGCACTGCGTGGAGGTCTGCGGATACTCCCAGTCGATATCCACGCCATAGATCCAGTCATATTTCTTGACAAATTTCACAACATCTGTGGTGAACTTATCCAGTACATCAGGATTATTGAACATGTTATGCGCTTGAGCATTATTGTTATCCTTACCCCAATCACCGCCGGTCAGGCAGATCCAGATACGGGGCGCTTCCTCGGAATGGAGATATTCGAGCGCATCTTCATAGGTCAGCGCATCATAATCATAGACTGTTGATCCGTCACCTGAAGTCTTGGTCTTTTTTTCATGCCAGGTAACAAGAGAGATTGCCGCTTTCTTCATCTGCTGATCGACATCATCGCTGAACGGATCGGCATAGTGATCCATCGGTCCGCCGGGCTGCGGCATCTGGAATACAAACGCACCTGCCTTGAAGCCCTCGTCACCAGTCGTACGCCCTTGGTAAACGCTGCGCTCATCGGTGTCATCATAACGCGCCCAGCTGAAGGTCTCGATCAAAATCAGATCATCTAAGCTGTCGAGCGCCTCAGAAGGAATCGAATTGAAGCGGGTGAGCCAGCCGTTTTTACCACTGTAGCCCACATTGAGGAACGGATCCTCACGCTGGACCGGAGGCTGATAGGTGGCAAGCACTTCACCAATCGAAACCTTCGGATTCTTAGAGTTAGAGAAGGCATGAACGGAAAGACGAATCGCATTGGTCTGAATGGGGTCGATCGCGCAGACATGATAGTCGCGCAGCGCATCGATCTCATATACCTCGACCCATTCCGCACCGTTCCACGCTTCAATCACAAACGGCGGCTTTGACACAATATCAACAAGGTCATCATTGTCATCATAAACACCGGTCTCGATATAATTACCAACGCCGGAGCCGTTTTCATAAATGTGGATCACATTGATGAGCTTTAGTCCGTCAAAGTTGATCTGAAGATGATCGCCCTTTTGCGTTGCATCCCAAGTAGTGGTCTCATCACCATCGGTCACAGCTTTGGCAGCGTCTGCCGTATCAGAAGCCGGAGCAGCCTCGTTGCTGACCAAGAAGTCCGCGCCCAGATCGGTCACGGAGGTCATGGTTGCCTCCATCGGCTTGGTCAATAATCCGTCATATGCCGTTTTCCACTGTGCCGCCAAAGAGGTGGCGGAAACGCCGACAGCCAGTGCGACGGCTATGACAGGTGTCCAAAGTTTTTTCATGATCTTATCCTCCTATCGGCGCTTACGCATCAAGACCCACGGCGATCCGCAGGATACCCAGCGCATCTGCAACCGTGACTTCACCGTTGCCGTCCAAGTCGGCAGCCTTCAGAGCATCGCCCTCCAGCGTGGTCAGCTTTACTGCTGCGCGGAGCGCCTCCAGCGCATCGGTGACCTCGACCTTGCCGTCCAGATCCACATCGCCGGGCTTTACCTCGGTGGCAGGTGCAATTGTTGTGTCAATCAAATATGCGTACACATAATAGGACATCGCAGTTACCGTCACGCCCTCATCGGCGGTGACCAGAATGCTAAGATTGCTTTTGTTTAGCAATGCCGGAAAAATCTTTTTACCCGTCACCATTTCGTCCACGTCCACGCTGACCAGAGTATCTCCGGCTTTTACCGGAACCTTGTAGGTCAGATTGGCGGCAGTGGGATTGACCTGAATGGTCACAACGCCGTCCTTTGTCGCCGCAGTCTCCAGCAGAAAGCCGTCAGCCTGAAATCCAGTTTTCTGGAGAGAAGCCTGAAACTCCTGACCCATCTGGAAATTCTCAAGCTTGACGATTCCCTCGCCCGCCTCCGGAGCGACCTCCGCCGCAGCTGCCGGCGCCGCCAATAAGCCCATACTGCCTACGAGAAGGGCAGCTGCCAGCAGCAGGCTTGTCAGCTTTTTCATAATCATACTCCCTTTTTTGCATATTTTCACTCAGGTCGATCAAAACGCCCGCCGTTTCGGGTGCGGAACAGTTTGTCCCAATCGGGAATCGGCCTACTTGTGAATGGTACTGTCATTATAACAGTCTACACGAATTTTGTCAATAGTTCCGAAACGATTTTGTGAAAATTTCGAAGAAATCTTCAGGCGCCGGTGTCCTCGTTCGAAACGATCCCGTTTTTGGCGTCGAGCAGCACCGAAATGCCGTTTTTCAGCAGGTCGGTCGCGTGCTCCGCACCGATGATGACGGGAATCTCCATCGCCCGTCCCACGATCTCCGCCATCGTCTCGCTGCCGCCCGCCTCGGTGATGATGCCGGAGGCATACCGCACCAGATCGAGCATCTTTTTGGTCACCTGCGGCACCACCAGAATATCGCCGCTCTGGAACTGGCGGAGTGCCGCTTCCTCGTCATGCGCCACGCATAAGGTCGCATGAACGGTACCGTCGGTCACGCCGGTGCCTTTGATGAGGATATCGCCCACCACATGGACCTTCAGCATATTGGTGGTACCGGACACGCCCAGCGGAATGCCGGCGGTGATGACCACCAGATCGCTGGTATGTACCGCGCCGTCCCGAAGCGCGCATTCCACCGCATGATCGAACAGCTCGTCGGTGTCCCGTTTTTCCTCCACCTCAACCGGAACCACACCCCAGGAGAGGTTCATCTGCCGCAGCACGCGGGGGACGAAGGTACAGCCGATGATCGGCGTGCTCGGGCGGTACTTGCTGATCATACGCGCCGTGTCGCCCGATTTGGTGACGGTGATGATCGCGCTGGCGCCGAGGTCATGCGCGGCGCTGACGGTCGCATGGGAGATCGCATTGGTGACATGGGGCGCTTCGTTCATCTCGCGGTTGGCAAACCGCTTGCGGTAGTCGATATCCGCCTCGGTGCGGGTGGCGATCTGCGCCATGGTGATCAGCGACTCCACCGGATACTTGCCTGCCGCCGTCTCGCCCGATAGCATGATGGCGCTGGTGCCGTCATAGATGGCGTTTGCCACATCGGTGGACTCGGCACGGGTCGGACGGGGATTTTTCATCATCGAATCGAGCATCTGGGTGGCGGTGATGACCAGCTTTCCGGCGTTATACGCCTTGAGGATCAGCTTTTTCTGGAGGATCGGCACATCTTCCATCGGGATCTCAACGCCCATATCGCCCCGAGCGACCATGATGCCGTCCGCCACGCGGAGGATCTCGTCGATATTGTTGACGCCGTCGGCATTCTCGATTTTGGCAATGATCCGCATCCAGTCGCAATGCTCTCTGGTGAGGATCCGCCGGATCGCCCGAATATCGTCCGCCGAGCGGGTAAAGGACGCCGCGATAAAATCAAAGCCGGTCTGCACGCCGAAGCAGATGTCCCGCTCGTCCTGCTCACTGATAAAGGGCATTGAGAGGGTGACCCCAGGTACATTGACCCCCTTGTGGTTCGAGACGGGCCCGCCGTTTGTCACGATACAGTCGATCTCGGTATCCCGCACGGCGGTCGCCTTCATCTCGATCAGACCGTCGTCGATCAAAATACGGGTGCCGACCGACACGTCTGCCGGCAGTCCGGCAAAGGTGACCGAGGCACGCTTTTCGTTGCCGAGGATCGGCTCGGTGGTCAGGGTGAAGGCGTCCCCCTCATGCAGCTCGATCTTGCCGTTTTCAAAATCGCCCAGCCGAATTTCGGGGCCCTTGGTGTCCAGCAAGGCGGCGATCGGGAGGTTTAGCTCCTCCCGCAGGCGCACCAGAGTGTCGAACCGTTTTTTATGCTCCGGGTGGGTCTGGTGGGAAAAGTTGAAGCGGGCGACATTCATACCGTTTTGCATCAGTGCGCGAAGCACTGCCTCGTCATCGGTGGACGGACCGAGCGTACAGATGATCTTGGTTTTTCTCATAACTTCCTCCCCTTTGCGCTGGGCGCTTTTTTTCAGTATACCACAAAAAGTACAGTCATGACAATGAAAATTTATAAATAATGTGCAATTATTTCCGTTTCCGTTCCAGAAGCCGGAATACCGCCACCGCGACCGGTACGGCAAGTGCCGTACACCACACCGCCGCCGTCTGGGACAGGGTGAGCGGAATGAGTCCGGTCAAGGCGGCGACCGGCGGCAGATAGAGCGCACAGAAGATCAGCAAAAGCGACAGCAGTACCGAGCCGGTCAGCCGTGGATTTCGCCGGAGGCTGAACGAAAGCAGAGAGCCGTCCTCTCTGCTGCACTCGAACACATGGCAGAGCTGCGCGATATTGAGGGTCAAAAAAGCGCCGGTCCGTGCGGCGGCAAGACCGCCTCCCGCCGAGAGCAGAAAGACAAAGGACGCCAGCGCCGACAGCCCGATCAGACAGCCCCGCAGCAGGATATCGCCGCCCATGCCGTGTGAAAAAACGCTTTCCCCTCTCCGGCGGGGGCGGCGGCTCATCACCCGCTCCTCGGGCGGCTCGACCGCAAGCGCCAGTGCGGGCAGACCGTCGGTCAGCAGGTTCATCAAAAGAATGTGGATCGGCAGCAGCGGCGTCGGCATTCCCATCAGCATTGCCAGCAGCATGGTGAGCACCTCACCCAGATTGCAGGAAAGCAGATACCGGATAAATTTCCGCATATTGGCATAGATTGCCCTGCCCTCCCGCACGGCGGCGACGATGGTGGAAAAGCGGTCGTCGGTCAGCACCATGTCGGCGGCGGAGCGTGCCACATCGGTACCGTTTTCCCCCATGGCAACGCCAATGTCGGCGCGGCGAATGGCGGGCGCGTCATTCACGCCGTCCCCTGTCATGGCGACCACCGCACCGGTTTTCTGCAAGGCGGTCACCAACCGCAGTTTATCCGCCGGCGTCACCCGCGCATAAACCCGACAGTCCGATACTGTGCGGCAAAGCGTCTCATCGTCCATTTTTTGCAGCTGAGCGCCGGTGCAGACCCGATCGTTCTCGTCACAGATCGCGAGCTTTTTGGCAACCGCCTTTGCCGTTTTGGGGTGGTCACCGGTGATCATGACCACACGGATACCGGCGCGGCGGCAGTCCGCCACCGCCTGCGCCGCATCGGGGCGGGGCGGATCGTAAAGACCCATAAAGCCGAGAAAGGTAAGCCCCTGCTCCGTTTGATCCTCGGGGTCGGTACGCAGGGCAAATGCCAGCACCCGCAGCCCCTGTTCCGACATGGTATCGCAGAGTGTAAGCTGTCCCTTTCGCTCGGCGTCTTCCAGCGGGCGGCTGCCGTCCGGCGTTTTGATGCGGGTGCAAAGCGGCAGGACCTGCTCCGCCGCGCCCTTGACCCAAAGCGTTTTCCGTCCGGCTTGATCGACCGTGCAGACCGACATACGCTTCCGCTCGCTGTCAAAGGGCTGCTCCGCGACACGGGTGTTTTTCTCCGCCAGCTCCTGCGGGAATATCCCGTTCTCGGCTGCCAGCCGAAGCAAGGCGGTCTCGGTAGGCTCCCCCTCCTCCCTTGCGCCGGTAAGAGGGAGACGGGCGGCACGGTCCCGATGGGGCGGCGTGCCGTTCGGGAAGGAAAGGGAGGCGTGATTGCAAAGCGCGGCAGTGAGCAGGATCGGCAATAACTGCGGGTGAGTGCGCACCGAGGCGGGCGCACCGCCGCAGCGAAACACCGTCTGCTCGCCGGACGGCGTGACGGTCAGCTCGGCATCGGGGAGCCGCACCACCGCGACCGCCATGCGGTTTTCGGTCAGAGTGCCGGTCTTATCGGCACAGATCACGGTGGTACAGCCGAGGGTTTCCACCGCATAGAGCTTTCGCACCAGCGCGCGCTTTTTTGCCATGCGGCGCACGCCCAGCGCCAGCGTGACGGTGACGATCGCAGGCAGTCCCTCCGGCACCGCCGCCACCGCAAGGGAGATGCCGGTCAACAGCATTTGCAGCGGCTCCTCGCCCCGCAGCAGACCCAGCACACTGACCAGTGCGCAGGCGGCAAGGCAGCCTATCGCTATGATCCGCCCCAAACGCTTTAACTGCTCCTGCAAGGGCGTGGGCGGTTCCTCCACCTGACCCAGCATGGCGGCGATCTGCCCCATTTTGCTTTTTTCGCCAATGGCGGTCACCACCGCCCTGCCATGACCTTTGAGCAGCACGGTACCGGCGTAAAGGGCAGTCCCTTCCTCTTTTGGAACTTCCTCCGATTCGCCGGTCAAAAGGGATTCATCGGCAGACAGCCCGAACCCCTGCAAAACCGCCGCATCAGCGGGAATGCGGTCGCCCGCTTCGAGCAGAAGCAGGTCGCCCACCGTCACCTCATCGGCGGGTATGACCTGCACTTCCCCCTCCCGCCGCACTCGCGCGGTGGGCGCTGAAAGCTCTGCCAATGCCTGTAGGGTCCGCTCGGTGCGGCGCTCCTGCAAAAAGCCCAGCAGCGCATTGAGCAAAACCAGCACTGCCACCGTGACAGCCTCGGCATACTCCCCCATCAGCAGGGAAATAACGGTGCAGACAAGCAAAATCAGCACCATGACATCGCGAAACTGCCCCGCGAACACCCGCAGTGCCGAGGGCGGTTTTTTCTGCGGCAGCCGGTTTGACCCGTATGTCCTCTGCCGCGCCGCCGCTTCCCATTCGCTTAATCCGCCTTCCGGCGTACTGGGCGGATTCCCCTCCGCGTAATCCCGTTTTGTGCGTTCCATACAGCGTCACTCCCGTGCAACTTGTCTCTTTTTACTATATGAAACCGGAAAAATAAACAGAACACCCTGTCCGACCGGACAGGGTGTTCTGTTGATCCAATCTTGCGAGTTTCAGAAAGCTAGTGGTGTTTGAATCCCTCCGCCATGCTATCGCATGGTGGAGGGATTCAAAGCCTTCCAAGCAAATTGAATTGTGTGTCTGGGAGACAAGCTGTCAGCTCAGTCCTACGGCGATGCGGAGGGCTGTCAGTGCGTCTGCCACGGTCACGCCGTTTATACCGTCCAGATCGGCGTTGGCAGTCGGTGCGGTGAGCCCCACCGCCATGCGGAGGATCGCCAGCGCGTCGGTCACTTCCACCTTCCCGCTCCCGTCGATATCACCGGGCAGCAGAACCGGCTCCCCGTTTTCGGTCACCTGTATGGTGACGATCTGCTCGGGGTGATACCGATTATCCCGAAAAACGCTCTCTCCGGTATCGGAATCGTAATAGGACAGATTCATGCCGCAGGTATTGATCTGATGATAGGTGATCTTCAAACGAACGGTGCCAAGCCCGTGGAAGGTGAGGGTCTCGGCTGCCGAAAGGGTGTTTTCGTTCTCCACATCGCTGACCGTCACCAGCTCCTGCCCCTCGATCACCTCAATGCGGGGCTGGTAGTTGATGATCCACTCGTCCCAATTTTCTCCAAACGCGGGAGAAAACCAGTAGTTCGTATCGGTATCATGCTCCAGCGCCTCGGCATAAGCACTAAGCGGCTGATTGGTGACATTCGTGCCGACCAGCGTTGTCTCCAATCGAATGCTGTCCTCCGGTTTGACGGCAGCAGGCGCGTTATGGGTGACAGCGGGCGCGTCCACGATCACCTTGATCGGTGCGCCGAAGGTCTGACCCTGATAAACCGGCTGCATCTCAAAGCTGCCGGAACGGAAAAAGGTACTGTCCTCGAACATACCGGTGTCCCAGGAGCCCACATAGTCACAGCGGCGGTCGTCCGCCACAAACTGCGCGCCGGGACCGCCCTTGCCGCCGCCGAACCACAGCAGATCCGAGCAGCCCTCGGTCAGCGCAAGTCCGCCCGAATCTCTCACATCGACAGGCGCCACGCCGTAGCTTAAATTCTCCATCTGAATTTTGCCGATGACCGCTTCTTTCAGTTTGGATCCCGCGTCACCCAGCTTAAAGTGAAGCAGATCGGGGCAGTTACGGATCACATTCACGGGGCGGTCGGCAGGACGCTCGGACATCGTGAGGGTGAAGGTGCGCTCACCTGTATAGCCCTGCCAATCGGTGCTTTGCACCCGTATCTCGGCAGTACCGGACTTCACGCAGGAAAGGGCTGTCCACTCGTCTGTCGCCTGACTCGCATCGACCAATTCCACGCAATCGCCACTCAAAATCGTGATGGCATTGCCGGCAATCGGCTCCATTCCCACTTCGTGTATCATGCAGTCAAAGGTCACCATGTCCCCTACCCAAAGCTGATCGAAGCAGGCAGCCGAGGGATAGGACCGAAACAGTGCGTCCGTGTTCTCCGCCGCAGCGGGAAGCGCGCCAAGGCTGCCGCCAAACAATGTCAACATCAGGCAGAGAGCCATGACCAGAGAAAGTGCTTTCTTTTTCATATGTTTTTCCTCCTTTTGTCCGGTGTTTGCCATATTGGATATACTCCTTTTATTGAGTATACCGCTTTTTCCGGGGCAGGTCAAGTATGTAGACATAAAAACAGCCTGCGGGATATTCCGCAGGCTGTTTTGTTTGTTTGGTTTGGCTTACTCGTTGATCTTGGTGACAACGCCGGAGCCGACGGTACGGCCGCCCTCGCGGATCGCGAAGCGGAGACCTTCCTCGATTGCGATCGGGGTGATCAGCTCCACAGAGATCTCAACGTTATCGCCGGGCATGCACATCTCAACGCCCTCCGGCAGAGAGATCACGCCGGTCACGTCGGTGGTTCTGAAATAGAACTGCGGACGATAGTTGTTGAAGAACGGCGTATGACGGCCACCCTCGTCCTTCTTCAGGATATAGACCTGACCGGAGAACTTGGTGTGGGGGTGCACACTGCCGGGCTTGCAGAGAACCTGACCGCGCTCGATCTCATTTCTCTGAACGCCGCGGAGCAGAGCGCCGATATTGTCGCCCGCCTCGGCGTAGTCAAGCAGCTTCCGAAACATCTCGATACCGGTTACAACGGTCTTGGCGCGCTCCTCGGTCAGACCGATGATCTCGACCTCGTCGTTGAGGTTCAGACGGCCTCTCTCCACACGGCCGGTGGCAACGGTGCCGCGTCCGGTGATGGTGAACACGTCCTCGACCGGCATCAAAAACGGCAGGTCCGCCTTACGATCAGGAGTCGGGATATACTCGTCCACAGCGTCCATCAGGTCAAGGATCGGCTTGTATGCCGGATCGCTCAGATCCTCCGGCGCCTCGAGCGTCTGGAGCGCAGAACCGGTGATGATGGGAATATCGTCGCCGGGGAAGTCATACTCGGTCAGCAGATCGCGCACTTCCATCTCGACCAGCTCGAGCAGCTCAGGATCGTCCACCTGATCCGCCTTGTTTAAGAACACGACGATGTAGGGAACACCGACCTGACGGGACAGCAGGATATGCTCACGGGTCTGCGGCATCGGGCCGTCAGCCGCGGACACGACCAGAATCGCACCGTCCATCTGAGCAGCACCGGTGATCATGTTCTTGACATAGTCGGCGTGCCCCGGGCAGTCAACATGAGCATAGTGACGCTTATCGGTCTCATACTCCACGTGGGCGGTATTGATGGTGATACCGCGCTCTCTTTCCTCCGGCGCCTTGTCGATATTCGCATAATCGACATACTGCGCCTGACCCTTCAGACCCAGAGTCTTGGTGATTGCCGCAGTCAGCGTAGTTTTGCCATGGTCAACGTGACCAATGGTTCCGATGTTGACATGAGGCTTGTTTCTCTCGAACTTTGCTTTGGACATGGGTAATTCCTCCTTAGAATTTTATTTAAGAAGCTGACTTAGTCGGCCTTCTTCTTTTCGCTGATGATGCCGTCCGCAATGGACTTCGGCACCTCGGTATAATGGCTCGGCTCCATCGAATACTGACCGCGTCCCTGTGTTCTGGAACGGAGCGTATTGGAGTAGCCGAACATCTCGGACAACGGCACAAACGCATTGATCTGCTGTGCGCCGGGACGGGCGTCCATACCCTGAATCTGCCCACGGCGGGAGTTTAAGTCACCGATCACATCGCCCATATACTCCTCGGGGACGATGACCGCCACCTTCATAATCGGCTCCATGATGACCGGATCCGCCTTCCGCATCGCGTCCTTAAACGCCATCGAACCGGCGATCTTAAACGCCATCTCGGACGAGTCCACCTCATGATAGGAGCCGTCATACAGCTCCACTCTCACGTCGACAACCTGATAGCCCGCCAGCACACCGGCCTGCATCGCGCCCTGGATACCGGCGTCCACCGCCGGAATATACTCCTTCGGGACGCTGCCGCCGGTGACCGAGTTCACAAACTCGTAGCCCTTGCCGGACTCGTTCGGCTCGACCTTGATCTTAACATGCGCGTACTGACCGGAACCGCCCGTCTGCTTTTTGTACTTGAAATCGACGTCAGCGCTTCTGCGGATCGTCTCCTTATAGGAAACCTGCGGCGCACCGACATTCGCTTCCACCTTGAACTCACGGAGCAGGCGGTCAACGATGATCTCCAGATGCAGCTCGCCCATACCGGCGATGATGGTCTGCCCTGTTTCCTCGTTGGTGTAGGTGCGGAAGGTCGGGTCCTCCTCCGCCAGCTTTGCCAGCGCGATGCCCATCTTTTCCTGACCTGCCTTGGTCTTGGGCTCGATCGCCAGATTGATGACCGGCTCGGGGAACTCCATCGACTCCAGAATGATCGGGTGCTTCTCGTCGCAGAGGGTGTCGCCGGTGCCGGTGTTCTTCAGTCCGACAGCCGCCGCGATATCTCCGGCGTAGACCTCCTCGATATCCTTCCGGTGGTTACTGTGCATTTGCAGGATACGTCCCATTCTCTCGTTGTTGTCCTTCGAGGAATTGTAGACCGAAGCGCCTGCCTTGACCGTACCGGAATAGACACGGAAGAAACAGAGCTTTCCGACATAGGGGTCGGTTGCGATCTTGAATGCCAGCGCGGAGAACGGCTCGCTGTCCGAAGAGGGACGATCCTCCTCCTCGCCGGTTTCGGGATTGGTGCCCTTGATGGCGGGAACGTCGGTCGGAGCGGGCATATAGTCCACCACCGCGTCCAGCAGCTTCTGGACGCCCTTGTTCCGATAAGAGGTGCCGCACACCACCGGTACCAGCGCATTGGAAATGGTGCCGATGCGAATGCACTTCTTGATCTCCTCAACGGTGAGCTCCTCACCCTCCAGATACTTCATCAGGACGTCTTCGTCCTGCTCGGCGATCGCGTCCAGCATGGCGGCGCGGTATTCCTCCGCTTTCTCCACCATGTCGGCGGGGATATCCTCTACCCGAATATCCTTTCCGAGATCGTCGTAATAGACATATGCCTTCATCTCGACCAGATCGACGATACCCTTAAAGGTATCCTCCGACCCGATCGGGAGCTGGATCGGCACCGCGTTGCACTTCAAGCGGTCGTGCATCATCTGCACGACATTGTAAAAGTCCGCGCCCATGATGTCCATTTTGTTGACATATGCCATACGGGGTACATGATAATTGTCTGCCTGACGCCATACAGTCTCAGACTGAGGCTCTACGCCGCCCTTGGCACAAAATACTGTGACTGACCCGTCCAGTACACGCAGGGAGCGTTCCACCTCAACGGTGAAGTCCACGTGTCCCGGTGTGTCGATAATATTGATTCTATGGCCGTTCCAATAAGCGGTGGTAGCCGCGGAGGTGATGGTGATACCACGCTCCTGCTCCTGCTCCATCCAGTCCATCGTCGCGCCGCCCTCATGCACTTCACCGAGCTTGTGGTTGATACCGGTGTAGAACAGAATGCGTTCGGTGGTAGTCGTCTTACCTGCGTCGATGTGCGCCATAATACCGATATTACGAGTCAGCTCCAGCGATACATCTCTTGCCATAACTTCCTCCTAACATGATGGCTCTCATCTGATTGGTATACACAAAACAGCGAGATTTTATTCGTACTATGACGATCAGAATCTGTAATGGGCAAACGCCTTGTTGGCTTCCGCCATCTTGTGGGTGTCCTCCCGCTTCTTCACGGCGCCGCCGGTGTTGTTGAGCGCGTCCATGATCTCGTTTGCAAGACGCTCCTGCATGGTGCGCTCGTTCCGGCTTCTGGAGTAGGATACCAGCCAGCGCAGACCCAGTGTCTGCCGCCGCTCCGGCCGCACCTCCATCGGAACCTGATAGGTGGCACCGCCGACCCGACGAGCCTTGACCTCCAAAGACGGCATGATGTTATCCAGCGCCTCCTGGAATGCGTCCAGCGGCTCCTTGCCGGTTTTCTCCTGCACGATCCCAAATGCGCCGTACACAATTTTCTGCGCTACGCCCTTTTTGCCGTCGAGCATAACGCTGTTGATCAGACGGGTAACCAGTTTCGAGTTGTAAAGCGGATCAGGCAATACATCTCTTTTTGCGATTCGACCTCTTCTCGGCACTTCGCTTCCCTCCTTCATAAAGATGATATCATCGGTACTCGAAAGAAATCTCCCGTTTGCGCCGGAGAAACGGCCGACGATATGTCAAGCCGCCGCTCTGGCAGCGATTCAGTTTTGCTGGGAAATACTTTACTTGCCCTTCTTCGGACGCTTTGCGCCGTACTTGGAGCGAGCCTGCATTCGATTGGCAACGCCCTGCGCGTCCAGAGTTCCGCGAATGATGTGGTAACGCACACCAGGCAGATCCTTGACACGCCCGCCGCGGATCAGCACCACGCTGTGCTCCTGCAGGTTATGACCGACACCGGGGATATACGCGGTGACTTCCATACCGTTGGTCAAGCGCACACGGGCGACCTTACGAAGCGCAGAGTTCGGCTTCCTCGGCGTAGAGGTTCTGACAACCGTGCAGACGCCGCGCTTTTGCGGAGAGGCCTGGTCGATCGCCGCTTTTTTCTTGGAGTTGTACCCAACCAAAAGCGCCGGCGCCGTGGACTTGTTCTCCTGCATCTGTCTCCCTTTGCGGACAAGCTGGTTAAAAGTAGGCATATGGCACCTCCTTCCGAAAGAATAACGCCTCCGTTTTCCCCTTTGGTTTTCCTGAAAATGGGCAGACGGATTGCGTACCTATACATGATACACATTTCGGAAAGCTTTGTCAAGCGTTTTTCCCCTATTTTTTGGGAAACGCCGCGATAGCGGCAAATCCGCACCCGCCAAGCGCCGAAATCTCTTGCGGAATTGGATTCGATATGATGAAAGCGCAAAGCAAAAGGGAAATTCCACCGGCTCACTTTTTGTGCGTGGGACATTGACAACAGCATTTCGCTTTGCGGTCAATTTTGCTTTGTGGGTCGTGAATCCCACCACCATGCTGCCGCATGGTCCCCCTCCCTTTGACAAGGGAGGTTTTGACAAAGACGGCAGCATGGTGGTTTGAAATAAGATAAGTAAAATCTTTCGTCAGCCTATTTTGATAAATTTTTTATTAAGGTTAATTCGGTCGCCAGTGCCTCCCTTGTGAAAGGGCTTTACCGCCGAAGCGCGCCCTGTGGGCGAAACAGCGAGGCGGCAATGGCGCTGCGGTCGACGGCTGGCAAGGCGGTTACCCGCCGTAGACAGCGACGGGAACCGCAAGAGAGCTTCGGACCGCACTTTAAGCGCGGTGGTGGGATTCAAAAGCCAAAATCGGCAGGAAAGCCCCGATTTTCCCTTTTCTCTTGCGGAATTGGATTCGATATGTTAAAATGAGGGTGCGACATAAAGTTTTCGGCAAATACTCTGCTCGAACACGAACCATGCTTTATTTTGGTAAAAATGCATCGTTCGTGTGTTTTCCGTTTTGTGTTCGAGCAAAATGAAAACTTTGTGTCGCAGCAAAATCGAAGGTGCGTTTTTCGTGCGCAGCTTCGGCTGCGCATTTTTTATGGAAAAAGGAGTACCCGATATGATAACCGATCCGACGGGAGTGACGCTGATCCCGGGCAACAACGGGCGGGACTGTTTCGGCAACGGAGAGCATACCGATTCAAACGGTCACCTGATCGAATGCTGCTGCGATGAGTGCAGCTACTATCTTTGCTGCTGTCCCGATCCCAGGATCGAACCGTCCGTTTGGCCGGACGGGTGCAAGACCTGTGCCGAAACCGATTGCCCTCACGCCCGCTAAAAACAAGGACGCTTTGTAGAAAGCGTCCTTTCGTTTACATTCTGATCCGTTTTATCCGCCGATGGCGGCGCGGAGTACCTCCAGCGCCTTTTGCATTTGGAGATCGGTGGACGGGTCCGCCGACTGTGTGACCAGATAATCCGGCGTCAGACCGGTGCCGTCATAGTTTCCGTCCGCATGAGAGTAAAACGCCGTTTCTGTGATCCGCAGCGCCGAGCCGTCCGAGAGCGGGAAAAGCCGCTGCTTCACCCATTTTCCAAAGGACTGCGTACCCACCAGTTGAGCCTTTCCGAAGTCCCTCAGGTCGGCGGCAAACAGCTCCGCCGCCGAAGCGGTATTCTCATTGATCAGCACGGTCATCGGCAGGCTGACCTCATTCCCGTCCGAATCGTACCGCTCCTGCTCGGTGCCGTCCTTTAATCGAGTGGTCACCAAAACGCCCTCCGGCAGCAGATAGTCAAGCGTCTGCACCACGCCGTCCACCACGCCGCCGCTATTGTCACGCAGATCAAAAAGCAATCCCCTTGCGCCCTGTGCGGCTGCCGATTCCACCGCCGCCTTCACCTGATCGGCGGTGTTCCCGTAAAAGCCGGAAAGGGTGATAACGCCGATCTCCCCATTCATCTCCAGTGACGCCGAGGTGAGCGTGATCTGGCGGGCGGTGAGGGTGTATTCCGCTTCGTCCGTCTGGCGGCGTACCGTCACCCGCCTTGTCTCCCCCGCCTTGGCGGTGAGCAGCTCGGTCGCCCGATCATATCCGATCCCCGGCAAAGCCTCCCCCTCGACCGAAATGATGAGGTCGTTCGGCTGTAAGCCCGCTTCCGCCGCCGGCGAACCCGCCATAACATCGGAAACAAGCAGATACCCGCTGCTGTCCGCCTTGATCGCCAGCCCGAAGCCGGTCATCATACCCTGTGCGCTTTCGTTCTCCCGCCGATACTCCTCGGCGGTGAGATAATCGGCATAGGGGTCGGAAAGACCGGCGGCATATCCGTCCGCCGTCTTGTCCGTTATGACCGACGGATCGACCTCATAATAGCCGTGGGCGCGTGCCAGACCCGCGATCTCGGTCAGCTTTGCGTCCAGCGCATTGGTGTCGGCGCCGAGCGACAGCTTCCGATTATAAACAGCCAGCGAAGCAAACCAGGTGACCAGCACCGCGACCGCGGCGATCACCGCGGTCACGCCGATGGTGACGCCAAGCGGTACTTTTTTGTTCATGTCGATCTCTCCCTTTGATCAGGGTGATACATAGTTGAGCGGATTGACCCGCACACCGTTGATCCGCACCTCAAAATGGCAGTGGATCCCCTGCGCGGCGCCCGTTTCGCCCGAACCGGCGATCACCTGTCCCTGCGTGACATAATCGCCCACGCTGACATAAAGCGCCGAGTTATGCGCGTAGAGGGTCTGGTAGCTGTTCCCTGCCGCGTCCCGTCCGTGGTCGATGATGATGTAATAACCGTAGGAATTGCTCCAGCGGGAAAGAATGACCGTCCCCGATTTGGACGCCACGATCCGCTGCATCGGCTTTCTGCCGGTGGGAATATCGATCCCGTAATGGCTTGCCGTCACCACGCCGCTCGGCGTGCGGTTCCCGAAGCCGGACGAAACAGAATGGTAATCCGGTACCGGCCACAAAAATCCGCTGGCGGACACCGTTCCGCCGGACGGTGTTTTATCCGTTGTCCCGCCGGACGAGCCGCCGGACGGCTTTTGCTGCGCCGCCTGCTCGGCAGCCTTTCTCGCTTCCTCCTGCCGCTGCTGCTCCGCCTGATAGGCATTGATGACCGACTGAATCTCCGCTTCCATCGCGGAATCCTCCGCCAGCATGGCGGCGTGCGCCGCCTCGTCCACCTCCAGCTCGTTTTCCAGCGAGGAGCGGACTGCCTCCGCCTCGGCATAGGCGGCATTATACTCGGTCATACGCTGATCCAGCGTCACCTTTTCGCCCTCGATCTCGGTCTTTGCCGTTTCGATTGCCGCCTTATCCTCGGCGATCTCGTTGATATACTGCTCCAGCGTTTGCACCAGCTCCTGATCGTGGCGGGTGATCCGGTCGATCACCTCGCTGCGGATCAAAAGCTCGGAGAAGGTCTCGGCGCTCAGCAAAATCTCCAGCGTGGAATGCTCGCCCGCCAGATACATCGCCCGCACCCGCTCCCGAAAGAGCTTGTAGGTCTCCTCCATTTTGCTCTGGGTATCCTCCATCTCCAGCGTTTTCTCGTGAATCTGCTGGTTATAGAGGTTGATCTTGGAATTGATGATCGAAATCTGATCCCCGATCACGTCCATCTGCTCTTGCAGCTGTTCCTGCTTTTCCGCCTGCTCGGAGACACCGCTGCGGGTGCCGGCGATCTTGTTTTCCAGCTCGCTGCGGCGGGCGTCAGCGGCGCTCTGCTCTGCCCGCAGAGAATCCAGCCGCTTTTGCAGGTCGCTTAATGACGCGGCGCCTGCTTCCATCGGCAGAAGCAGCATCACGGCAGCCATCAAAGCAGCCGTCACGCGGCGGCACAGCTTTCGTTTCATACCCTCGCCCTCCTTATACCTTCAAGTGGCTCCGCAGGCTGACAAGGCTTCCCACCACACCGGTGAGCACGCCGCCCACCAAAAACGACAGCCCCAGCCGAAGCGCCACGCTGCGAAACGGGATCGCATTCTCCCGAATCGCCGCGGCAATCAGCGCGGAATCGGTGGTCACCAGCTCCCGCACCGCAAAATGATAGCCGAGATAAACCAGCCCGAACGCGACCACTGCGGCGATCAAGCCGAGCAGCACCCCTTCAATGATAAAGGGGAGCCGGATAAACCCGTCGGTCGCGCCGACATATTTCATGATGCCGACCTCACAGCTTCGTGCCGCCACCGCCGCCCGAATGGTATTCGCAATAATCACCAGCGAAACTGCCACCAGTGCCGCGATCAGGGCAAAGCCGAAGATATTCACAAGCTGCTTGGCATTGACCAGTGTGGACGCCATACCGGTAGGCGCATTGACCTGCATCACACCCTCGATGCTTTGCAGCTCTGTCACCGTCTGCTCAAGCAGAGTGAGGTCCACCACCGTCGCGTCATAGCGGGCGGGCAGCGGGTTGTCGTCCTGCAAGCCCTCCATCACCGCGCCGTACTGCGCTTTGATCTCCTCAAAGCCGGCTTCCTTTGACACATACCGGATATCGGTCAGGTTCGCCATGCCCTGCAGATGCTCCCCGACCGCGGCAATCGCGGCGTCGTCCGCCGCGTCCTCCACAAAGACCACCACCTGATTCTGCGCTTCGACATAGCCGACCAGCGCGTCCACATTCATGGTAAAGAGGATCGCGATCCCGACAATCAGCAGGCAGGCGGTCAGCACGCCTACCGACGCCAGCGACATCAACGAGTGATCCTTCACGCTTTTGATTCCCTGTCTGGTCTGATAGAGAAAGTTATTGACCCGCATGCTGAACGCCCTCCCCCTCTAAAAGACCGTCAAACACAATATGCCCCGCCTCAATACTGATGGTGCGCCCGCCGAAATACCGCACCAGATCATGCTGGTGGGTCACCACCAGCACCGTTGTGCCGCTCAGATTGATATGGCGGAACAGCTCGATGATCTCCAGCGACATTTCGGGGTCCACATTTCCGGTAGGCTCGTCCGCGATCAGCAGGGACGGGTCGTTTGCCAGCGCACGCGCCAGCGCCACCCGCTGCTGCTCACCGCCCGAAAGCTCGGCAGGATAATTCTTCGCCTTATTCGTCAGCCCCACCAGCTCCAGCGTGTAGGGCACCCGACTTCTGATAAATCTGGCGCTGGCGTCGGTCACCCGAAGGCTGAACGCGATATTGTCATACACCGTCATATTGGGGATCAGCCGGAAGTCCTGAAAGACCACCCCAATGCTTCTGCGAAACTGCGGCAGCTTCCGCCGCTTGATATGGGTGAGGTCAAAGCCGTTGACCGTGACCTCCCCCTCATCTGCCACATTCTCCCGCAGCAGCACCTTGAGCAGCGAGCTTTTCCCCGCTCCCGACGCACCGACCACGAACACAAACTCGCCGTCGTCGATATGAAGGGTCATATTCTTGATCGCGTGAATGGTGTTCTGTCCGTTGTCGTACGAAAAGGATACATTTTTTAAGTCTATCATAGTAAATTCCTTTTACAGCTTCGCCGGATTCGCACTGAGATACCGCTTGACCATCAGCGCGATCTTAAAGACGATCGCATGGTCAAACTCCCGCAGGTCCAGACCGGTCAGCTTCTTGATCTTCTCCAGCCGGTAGACCAGCGTGTTCCGATGGACAAACAGCTTGCGGGAGGTCTCGGACACATTCAGGTTATTCTCGAAAAACCGCTGAATGGTGAACAGCGTCTCCTGATCGAGCGAATCGATCGAGCCGCGGCGAAACACCTCTTTCAAGAAGGTCTCGCAGAGGGTGGTGGGAAGCTGATAAATAAGCCGTGCGATCCCCAGATTGTCATAGCTGACAATCGACTTTTCGGTGTCGAACACCTTCCCGACCTCCAAGGCAAGCTGCGCTTCCTTGAAGGAACGGGCAATATCCCGCACGCCGGTTACCGCCGTGCCGATCCCCACCACAGCGCGGGTATAAAACTCACTGCTGAGGGTATCGACAATCGAACGCGCCAGCTTCTCGAGATCCTTGGTGTCGATCCCGCTGCGAATCTCCTTGATCAGCACGATGTCCGACTCGTTGATGCTGAACACAAAATCCTTCTGCTTATCGGGGAACAGATTCTGGATCACATCATAGGCGGACACATCGTTGGAGGACAGAATCCGAATCAGCAGCGCGACCCGCTCCACATCGTTGTTGAAGTGAAGCTCTCTCGCCTTGACATAGATGTCGCCCGGCAGGATATTATCCAGCACCACATTTTTCACAAAATTGTTCCGGTCGTATTTCTCATCGTAATACTGCTTGATGCTGGTGAGCGAAACGGACAGCAGTCTGGCATACTTGCCGGCGGCGGCGTCCACGCCCTCCACAAACACGGCGTACTCGATATTCCCCTCAAGCCCGAACGCCATGTAGGTGTACCCGTCCTTTACATACGCCTCCTGCGCGTCCATCGCCTCCACCGACATGATGCTGACCGATGCGCCGATCCTGGAAAGCTCACTGCAGGCGATCACGGTGGAAGTTGTATCTACCACCCCCACGATCCGGTCGATCGCGTCCCGCATCTGGTGCATGACGCCCTGAAACAACCTGTTTGACATAACGACAACCCCTTTATTTCTGGCATTGAATAGCGGAAAACAGACATTACCATTATCATTTTACCTAAAAATGCGGCAATTTGCAACCTTTTTCTCACAAAAAGTGAATAATTGCCGCGGAAAACAATTACAAACTGTAACACAGTGACACCAAGAAAAAACCGCCGCAGCGGGTGCTGCGGCGGTTTTCATGTAATGCTTTAGTGAACAATGGCTTTCTCTGTCTCTTTGTCAAAGATATGCATCTTCTCGACATTCAGCGCAACCTTGATCTTATCGCCCTCACGGGTCTGAGAGGTCGGCGCAACACGCGCGGTGATGCTGTTGCCGAGGAAGGTCAAATACAGATAGGTCTCAACACCCATCATCTCGGTGACTTCCACATCGCACTCGACCACGCCGTTGGTTGCCTTCTCGACCACTTCGGGATCGTCGGAGATATGCTCCGGACGGATACCGAGGATCACTTCCTTGCCGACGAAATCGGTGATTCCTCTCTGCTTGGTCTTGCTCGGAGGAAGCATGATCTTATAGGACTTCCGCTCGGTGCCGAACTCGACATACAGCTCTTTGTTATCGGTCTCCTCCATTCTCGCCTTGATGAAGTTCATCTGCGGCGAGCCGATGAAGCCTGCAACAAAGACGTTTGCCGGCAGGTTGTAAAGACGGGTCGGGGTATCGATCTGCTGAATGACGCCGTCCTTCATAACGACGATGCGGGTTGCCATCGTCATAGCCTCGGTCTGGTCATGGGTTACGTAGATAAAGGTGGTGCCCAGTCTGTTATGCAGCTTGGAGATCTCGGTCCTCATCTGCGCACGGAGCTTTGCGTCCAGGTTGGACAGCGGCTCGTCAAGCAGGAACACCTGCGGCTCACGGACGATTGCACGACCCAGCGCAACACGCTGACGCTGACCACCGGACAGAGCCTTCGGCTTACGATCGAGGAAATGCTCGATATCGAGAATCTTCGCGGCTTCTTCCACTCTCCGCTTGATCTCGTCCTTCGGGGTCTTACGCAGCTTCAGACCGAACGCCATGTTATCAAACACGGTCATATGCGGATACAGCGCGTAGTTCTGGAACACCATCGCGATGTCGCGATCCTTCGGCGGAACATCGTTCACCAGACGGGTGCCGATGTAAAGCTCGCCCGAGGTAATCTCCTCCAGACCGGCGATCATACGCAGGGTGGTGGACTTACCACAGCCGGACGGTCCGACGAAGATGATGAACTCGTTATCCTCGATCTCCAGATTGAAGTTGGAGACCGCGGTAACATTTCCGGGGTATACCTTGCAGATGTCTCTCAAAGATAGGCTTGCCATTGTTTGTTACCTCCTCAAGTAGATCAGTGCAGCGGTGCTGCACTTTTCTTAAATTATAAATCCATTTTCTTTTTTTGCCAATATCCTCAACTTACAATTTTTGCATCGACAATTTATTGGATATTGCCAAAAATGTAAATTCATAGGTCAAAATATCGTGGGGATTATTTTCTTTTGTAGAAAAAAGAAGGAAATTTTTGTGCAGTTTTCCCGTTCATTCCTCGTTATGGAAGCCGGTCATAAAGCCGTCCAGCGCGACCGAGCAGATGTCCCCGCCGATCAGCTTCCCCTGTGCCACCAGCAGGTTTGCCCGCACCGGCGCGCTCTGGTCGGGGTGATTGATAACCGTATAGCTGTACCGGCGCACCGTTTTGCCGCAGTAGGCGGTCAGATCGTACCCCTGCTTGCGCTGCAATTCCTGATACCGCTCGTACACCTCGTTGAAGGTTTCGGGGATCAGCACATCTTCCACCTCCTGCGGCTCCGGCTCCACCTCCCACCCGCAGGAAGTAAGAAACGCGATCCGCTCCTCATCGGTGCGCGCGCTCACGCCGGCGTCGCCCGAGACGGCTGCCGCCTCCCCCCGCAGAAAGACAAACGCACCGGTCAGCAAAATCAAAACGGCAGAGCAAAGCAGCACGCCGAGCCGTTTCACCCGTATGGATCTGATCCACATGATCCGATCTCCCCTTTCTCCTTCCACAGTATGCAAACAGGATACGATTTATGCGAAGGGATTGACACCTCAAACGAGAGGATCGACCCGAATTTCCGACATTTTGCAAAAAAGACTAGGCTTTTTCTTCCAAATGTGTTATGATGTTTATGATTGTAAAAATAAGGGGTGTTTGATTGTGTCGTTTTTCCAGACAAAATCCGCCAAGATCGTCATGGCGGTGATTGCCGCCGTTGCCGTTGCAGTCTGTGCGCTGCTGATCTTATTTGTCCGGCGCGCGCCGAGTGAAACGTCCTCCTCCGAGGCTGTCTCCGAGGAAGCGCAAAGCTATACTGCCGTCAGCGGGAGAGTGGCGTATCTGACCTTTGACGACGGTCCGTCCAACTGCACGCCCGCCGTGCTCAGTGCGCTGAAGGACGCCGACATAAAGGCGAGCTTCTTTGTCAGATACCAGACCTCCGCCACCCTGCAGGATTATTATGCGGACATTCTGGCAGGGGGGCATCTGCTGGGGGTCAAGGGTCATGTGGGTAACGACTCGGCATATAGCTCCGCCTCGGCGCTGATTAACGACCTCAAGCAGATGATGAACGATCTGGAGATGCTCGGAATCCCGCAGCAGACCCGTTACGTCCGTCTGCCGGGCGGAAGCAACAACGCCGCCGTGAGTGAGGAGATCATGCAGCAGGTGCTGCTCAACCTCAACCGGAGCAACTATCTCTATTATGACTGGAATGTCTGGGCGGACGGCGAAGGCGGCTCGGCAACCAAGGACGAGATCGTGGCGCAGATCGTAAGCGGTGTGCTGTCGATGGAGCAGCCGGTCATTCTGCTCCACGACTGCAACGACAACGACGCCATGGTGGAGGCTCTGCCCGATCTCATACGGCAGCTCAAGGAAGCGGGCTACTCCTTCGACACGGTGGATCATATGACCTCACCGCTTCACCATACCGAGTATGTCGAGCCGGATCACACCAGCGAGGTCGTCAATTCCTATGATCCGATCCCGACCTCCTCCGTGCAGTCCTATCCGCAGTATACGGTGGAGGTCAGCTCTGCTGCTTCCCGTTCCAGCTCCTCCGATGAGGAGGACGAGAGCGGGAACAGCTCTGAGGAGGAAAGCGAGGACACCGGTGACAGCGAGGACGAGACTTCCTCTGCCGACACCTCCTATGAGCCGGAGGAATGAGCCGCTCCTTTGAACCGCTGAGCGAAACGATCTCGGTCTGCGTCTCGCAGTCCCACCGGTTTGGCACCGATGCGCTTTTGCTGGCGCATTTTGCCGCCCCGCTGCACAAGGACAGGGTCTGCGACCTCGGCACCGGCTGCGGGATCATTCCCCTTGCGATGATGCGGCGGGACCGACCGCGGCAGGTCCTCGGCATTGACATTCAGCCCGAGGCGATCGAACTGTTTCGGGCGGGGATCGACCGTTCGGGGCTGAGTGAGACCGTATCGGCGCTGGAAGCGGACCTGCGGCAGACGGCGGCGCTGCCTGCCGGGGAGTTTGATCTGGTCACCTGCAACCCGCCCTATCAGGCGGCGGGGACCGGCATTCCCGCCGACCGTGCTTCCGACCAAATCGCCCGACACGAAACGCTTTGTACCCTTGCCGACGTCTGTAAGGCGGCAGACCGGCTTTTGCGGTACGGCGGACGGCTTTGCCTGTGTCAGCGGGTCGGGCGGCTGAGCGATGTGATCTGCACGATGCGGGCGGCAGGACTGGAGCCGAAGCGGCTGCGGCTGGTCGCAAAGGACGCGAAGTCTGCGCCGTGGCTTTTTTTGATCGAGGGGAAAAAGGGCGGCAGGTCCGGTATGCAGGTCATGCCGACGCTTTTGATCGAGGAAAACGGCGCTCCCTCCGCCGAGCTGCAGGCGATATATGATAACAGATAGCACGGCGCAGACGCGCCGTGCCTTTTATGGAAGGAGATGATGAGATGCTCTATCTGGTCGGAACGCCGATCGGCAATCTGGAGGACTTTTCTCCCCGTGCGGTGCGTATCCTCAAAGAGGTGGACTTTATCGCCGCCGAGGATACCAGAGTGACCGCCAAGCTCCTAAACCACTTCTCCATCAAAAAGCCGATGGTGAGCTACCACGCCCACAATCTCCGTATGCGGGGCGAGGAGCTGATCGAACGGCTGCTTGCCGGTGAAAACGGCGCGGTGGTATCGGACGCCGGAATGCCCTGCATCTCCGACCCGGGTGAGGACTTGGTAAAGCTCTGCGCGAAAGCGGGGATACCGGTCACGGTGATCCCGGGACCGAGCGCGGGGATCGCGGCGCTTTCTGTCAGCGGACTGCCTGCCGCCCGCTTCTCCTTTGAGGGATTTTTATCGGTCAACAAAAAATCGCGGACGGCGCATCTGGAGGAAATACGGGAATACCCTCACACCATGATCTTCTACGAAGCGCCCCACAAGCTGCTTGCCACCCTGACCGATCTCTACGCCGCGTTGGGCGAGCGCCCGATCACGCTGGTGCGGGAGCTGACAAAGCTCCATGAGGAAATCTGCCGCACCACCCTGTCCGAGGCGATCACCCGCTATACCGAAACGCCGCCGCGGGGTGAATTTGTGCTGGTGGTGGGCGGCTATATACATAAACAAAAGCCGGTGACGGCAAAGGAAGCGGCGGCACTTGCCAAGAAGCGGGTAGCCGCCGGAGAACGCCCCTCGGACGCGGCAAGGGCGGTCGCAAGGCAGACCGGCATACCCAAAAGCGAAATCTACCGGCTGCTGACCGGAGACTCCGCCGATTTAACGGAATCGTAAAATTCCGTTCATAAACAAGTGATACCATTTATACAGTTATACGCAATTTTTAGGAGGCGATGCGCGCCATGAGGAAAATTCTGGCACAGGTCAAGCAATACAAAAAGGCAACTCTGCTCACCCCGCTGTTTTCGATGCTGGAGGTGGTGATGGAGGTGCTGATCCCCTTTGTGACCGCCCTGATCATCGACGAGGGACTGCAAAAGGGGAATATCGGCAAGGTATATCTCTACGGTGCGGTTATGCTGGTGCTGGCGGGCTTTTCCCTTTTGTCCGGCGCCATGGCGGGCAAGTACGCCGCCCGCGCTTCCACCGGTCTTGCCTGCAATCTGCGGGAAAGCATCTACCACAATATCCAATCCTTTTCCTTTTCCAATATCGACAAATTCTCCACCGCCGGACTGGTCACCCGCATGACCACCGACGTCACCAATGTCCAAAACGCCTTTCAGATGTGCATTCGGATCGCGGTGCGCTCCCCGATGATGCTGATCTCCAGCATCTTTATGAGCTTTACCATCAACGCCCATCTGAGCGCCATCTTCCTTGTCGCCATGGTGTTTCTGGTGATTGTGCTGGGGGTCATCATCAAGCTGACCATGGGACTGTTTCACAAGGCGTTTCACCAGTACGATGAGCTAAACGCCAGCGTGCAGGAGAATGTCTCCGCGATCCGTGTGGTGAAATCCTTCGTCCGTGAGGATTTCGAAAACGACAAGTTCAAACGTGCCGCCGATACCATGTACCGGCTGTTTGTCAAAGCCGAAAGCATTCTCGCCTTCAACAACCCCTCGATGATGCTGGTGGTCTACGGCTGTATCATCGGGATCGCGTGGTTCGGCTCCCACTTTATCGTGGCAGGCAATATGACGCCGGGTCAGCTGACCTCCCTGCTCAGCTATGTCATGAGCATCATGATGTCGCTGATGATGCTCTCGATGATCTTTGTGATGCTCACCATGAGCATGGCGAGCGTCCGCCGTATCTCGGAGGTGCTGAGCGAAACGCCCGATCTGCAGGATCCTGCCGAGCCGGTCACCGAGGTGGCGGACGGCAGCATTGTGTTTGACCATGTTCATTTTGCCTATCGGCAGGGGAGCAACGACGAGGCACTTTCCGACATCGACCTGTCGATCCGGTCGGGCGAGACGATCGGGATCATCGGCGGCACCGGCTGCGGCAAGTCCACGCTGGTCAACCTGATCTGCCGGCTTTACGATGTGACCGCCGGTCGGGTGCTGGTGGGCGGCCGCGACGTGCGGGCATACGATATGGAAGCACTCCGGCAGCAGGTGGCGGTGGTACTCCAGAACAACGTGCTGTTTTCGGGCACGATACTCGAAAACCTGCGGTGGGGAAATGAAAACGCCACTGAGGAGGAATGTATCGCCGCCTGCAAAGCGGCCTGTGCCGATGAGTTTATCGAGCGGCTTCCCGACCGGTATCACACCCACATCGAGCGGGGCGGCGCCAATGTGTCGGGCGGACAGAAGCAGCGGCTGTGCATTGCGCGGGCGTTGATGAAAAAGCCGAAAATCCTGATTTTGGACGACTCGACCAGCGCGGTGGATACCGCGACCGATGCGAAAATCCGCAAGGCGTTTGCCGAAATCATTCCCGGCACCACCAAGCTGATTATCGCCCAGCGCATTTCCAGCGTGCAGGACGCCGACCGGATCATCGTCTTAGACGGCGGCAAGGTAAACGGCTTTGACACCCATGAAAATCTGCTGCAAACCAACGATATTTACAAAGAAGTATACGAATCCCAAAGCCAGGGCGGCGGCGACTTTGACCAGCACGCCGGAAAGGAGTGAGCAATATGCCCAGAAATACCACTCAAATCCCACCCCGCAAATTTCAGGGCGGCGCACTGAGACGGCTGATGAAGCTGATGCTTGGCAGATACGGGCTTGCCTTCGGGATCGTTGTGATCTGCATTGTGGTCGCGGCGGTGGTCACGATGCGCGGCATGCTGTTTATCCAGACGCTGGTGGACAGCTACATCATACCGATGGTAAACGGGGTAGGCGGCGTCACCTTCTCCGATCTCGGCGCGGCGCTGTTAAAGCTCGCAGCCCTCTATGTCGTCGGAATCCTCTGCTCCTATTCCTATCAGCGGATCATGGTAAACGTCAGCCAGGGCACCATGAAGGAGCTGCGAATCCGGCTCTTTACCAAAATGGAATCCCTCCCGATCAAGTATTTCGACACCCACTCCCACGGGGACATCATGTCGGTCTATACCAACGATGTGGACACTCTGCGGCAGTTTTTGGGGCAGGCGATGCCCCAGACCATCAACGCGGCGGTCACACTGATCGCCACCTTTGTCTCGATGCTGTCACTGAGCATTCCACTGACCTGCGTGACCGTGACCATGGCGGTCTTGATGGTCTTTGTCGCACGGAAGCTGACCGGACTTTCGGGCAAGTATTTCCGGCAGCAGCAGTATGACCTCGGTACCGTCAACGGCTATATCGAGGAGATGCTCGACGGGCAGAAGGTCGTCAAGGTGTTCTGCTACGAGGATCGGGCGGAGGCGGCATTCCGCAAGAAAAACGACGAGCTGAGAAACAGCGCCGACAAGGCGAACCGGTACGCCAACCTGCTGATGCCGATCAACGCCAACATCGGGCATTTCAGCTATGTGCTCTGCGCGGTCATCGGTGCTCTGCTCGCCCTCACCCACCCGTTCGGGATCACCGTTTCGATCGGCACCATCATCGCCTTTGTCGGCATGAACCGCAGCTTCTCTCAGCCGATCGCTCAGATCAGCCAGCAGCTCAACGCGGTCATCATGGCGTCGGCAGGCGCGCAGCGGGCGTTCGAGCTGTACGATCAGGAGCCGGAGGAGGACGAGGGATATGTGGACTTTGTAAACGCCAAATACCTGCCGGACGGCTCCCTTGCCGAATCGGATACCCGCACCGGCGTCTGGGCGTGGAAGCACCCGCATCAGGCGGACGGCACCGTCACCTATACCCGTCTGGAGGGCAAGGTGGTATTCGATGACGTCGATTTCGGCTATGACGATACCAAAATGGTGCTCCACAATATCGTGCTCCACGCAAAACCGGGACAGAAGATCGCCTTTGTCGGCTCGACCGGCGCAGGAAAAACCACCATCACCAACCTCATCAACCGTTTTTACAGCATTCAGGACGGCAAGATCCGGTATGACGACATCAATATCAACAAGATCAAAAAACCGGCGCTTCGCCGGACCCTCGGCATCGTGCTGCAGGACACCCATCTGTTCACCGGCACGGTGATGGAGAATATCCGGTACGGCAACCTAAACGCGACCGATGAGGAATGTATCGCGGCGGCGCAGCTGGCAAACGCCCACAGCTTTATCCGGCGGCTGCCGGAGGGGTATCAAACCATGCTCCACGGGGACGGCAGCAATTTAAGTCAGGGACAGCGGCAGCTGCTTGCCATTGCGCGGGCGGCGGTGGCGGACCCGCCGGTGCTGATCCTCGATGAGGCGACCTCCTCGATCGACACCCGCACCGAGGCGCTTGTGCAGGCGGGTA
>CANQKY010000004.1 GCA_947624575.1 uncultured Clostridia bacterium | reverse complement strand
CCCCAGGAGCCGGGAATGTCGTTCATTCTGCGATAGTAGATCGCGCGCGGGTTGTTCCAGGAGCGGAACACCGCCTTGACGGCGCCCATCAGCTGCTCCTTCGCATCGCTCGGGAAGTCCTCGCCGATCTTGTCCTTGTATTCCGCCTTGAACTGATTGGCTAGCTCTTTTAAGTCGTCCGCGTCCAGCTCGGTATCCAGCTTGACGCCCTTCTTCGCCTTCATCTCGTCGATCAGCTCTTCAAAATACTTCTTGCCGACCTCCATGACCACGTCGGAGTACATCTGAATGAAGCGGCGATAGGAGTCATAGGCAAAACGGGGATTGCCGGTCTTGGCGGCGAACGCCTCCACCACCTCGTCGTTCAGACCGAGGTTCAGGATCGTATCCATCATGCCCGGCATCGAAGCGCGCGCGCCGGAACGGACCGAAACCAGAAGCGGATTGTGAAGATCGCCGAACTTCTTGCCGGTGATCTCCTCCATCTTGACGATGTATTCCATGATCTGCTGCTGGATCTCATCACTGATGACCTCTCCGTCCTCGTAATACTGCGTGCAGGCCTCGGTCGTGATGGTAAAGCCCTGCGGAACCGGCATACCAAGATTGGTCATCTCTGCCAAGTTGGCGCCTTTTCCGCCCAGCAGCTCTCTCATCGAGCCGTTGCCCTCGGAGAACAGATAGACGTATTTTTTGCTCATCAAAAATCTACCTCCATGTCTTTTTTCTCCGCCGCCGCCTAAAAAACGGCATACGGAAGCTCCCGTATTAAGTTTCGGGTTCCTACTTATTATACCAAAATGACAACAGAGCTTCAACCCCTTTTTTGTAAAAATCTTCATGCGGCGAAAAAGACCAAATTTCATCTCGACAACAACGGAAAAAAGTGGTAAGATAAAAAGGAAGCACGGGCAGCGACCGCAAGGAGAAAGCATATGACGTTTCACGGTAAGGACATCAAGATTTTCACCGGCAATTCCAATATCCCCGTTGCAAAGCAGACCGCCAAGGCGCTGGGTCTGCCGCTCGGGAAATCGAATGTCATCACCTTCAGCGACGGCGAGATTTCGGTTTCGCTTCAGGAATCGGTGCGCGGCTCGGACGTGTTCATCTTCCAGTCCACCAGCGATCCGGTCAACACAAACTTAATGGAGCTTCTCATCATGTGCGACGCCTGCAAGCGGGCGTCGGCGGCGCGGATCACGGCGGTGATCCCCTACTTCGGCTACGCGAGGCAGGACAGAAAGGCAAAATCGCGGGACCCCATCTCCGCGAAGCTGGTGGCGGACCTCATCACCACGGCAGGTGCCGACAGGGTGCTGACCATGGACCTCCATGCCGCTCAGATTCAGGGCTTTTTCAATATCCCGTTAGACCACCTGCTGGGGGTGCCGGTGCTTGCTCCCTATTTTGCCGAGCGGTTCGGGAAAAACACCGGCGATACGGTGGTGGTCTCCCCCGATCTCGGCTCGGTCACACGGGCGAGGAACTTTGCCGACCGGATCGACGCACCGCTGGCAATCGTGGATAAGCGGCGGCAGCGGGCAAACGTCAGCGAGGTGATGAACATCATCGGCGACGTGCGGGATAAGCGGGTCATTCTGGTGGACGATATGATCGACACCGCCGGAACGCTCTGCAATGCGGCGGCAGCGATCGTCGAAAAGGGCGGCGCGACCGAGGTGTACGCCTGCGCGACCCATGGCGTGCTGTCGGGACCGGCGATCGAGCGGATCGAAAATAGCGTCATCAAAGAGGTGGTGCTGCTCGACACAATCCAGCTTCCGCCCGAAAAGGCGTGTGACAAGATCACCATGCTGAGAGTGGCGCCGATCTTTGCCGACGCGATCACCCGCATCTATGACGATAAGCCGATCTCGCCTTTGTTTGTATAAAGTCCGGCAGATCGGCATAGAATGAGGAGCGACCGGTCGGTTGCTCCTTTTTCATGAGAAAGGAGCTTTCGATGCTGTTTTTGAAAAGGCAGCCCGTTGCGTGGCTGGTGGCGGGACTGGGGAATCCCGGGCTGCGGTATGAGAACACCCGCCACAATGCGGGCTTTATGGCAATCGACCGCCTTGCCGCCGACTGCGGCGTTTCGATCGAGCGGCTGAAATACAAGGCGAAAACGGCGGAAGCGGAGATCGGCGGTGTGCGCTGTCTGCTGATGAAGCCCAACACCTTTATGAACCTAAGCGGGCAGGCGGTGGCGGAAGCCGCCCGATTTTACAAAATTCCGCCCGCGCATATTCTGGTTTTCTCGGACGACATCGCACTGGAGCCGGGGAAGATCAGAATCAGGCGGAAAGGCTCCGCCGGCGGACAGCGGGGCTTGCAGAGCATCATCGACGAGCTGGGGAGCGAGGACTTCCCCCGTATCCGTCTGGGGATCGGGGCAAAGCCGCACCCCGATTACGATCTGGCGGACTGGGTGCTTTCCCGCTTTTCCAAGGCGGAGCTTGCCGTCATGGAAAAAGCCGCCGCCCGTGCGGCGAAAGCGGCTGTGCCGGTGATCGCCGGTAAAATCGACGAAGCGATGAACCGGTATCAGGGTTAAGTGCCCGTCCCAAGCGCGCCCTGCGCGGTGGTGGGATTCAAAAAGCACTAGTTTTGTGAAAACCGCAATCTCTGGTCAGACGCTCTTTCTGTGTGGAAACCGAAGGCTCGGTAACGCCCACAAGAGAGGAAAGTCTTTTTCAGAAAAAGATTTTCCCCTCTTGGCTCCCCTTAGAAAAACGTTCGGTTGCTGGAATCAGGGCGAAAACCGGAAGCGTGCCTGTATGCGGCATAAGTGCAAAATCGAACCAAACCACAACGCAACACAGCAAGCCTGATGCCAGTGTTCTTTTTCATCTATGCGATAATAGGAAAAACTCTGCCTTGACCCGCAGGAATCCCACCACCATGCTGCCGCATGGTCCCCCTCCCTTTGACAAGGGAGGCACTGGCGATCAAAGAGGTTTTGATAAAAATTTTAGCAAAGCTTGATGACAGAAGATTTCACTTATCCCAGCTTAAACCGCCATTCTGCCGTCTTTGTCAAAACCTCCCTTGTCAAAGGGAGGGGGACCGCGCTTAAAGCGCGGTGGTGGGATTCCAAAAGCACTCACTTCGTTTCGGGCAGATAAGCCCGATACCCGCACCCACTGTAAGTGCGTACCAAAAAATCACCTGCTTTCACTTACCATAAGTGATTGTCAATAACGCTATATCGCCGCTCTCACTTGGGATCGGGCAGAAAAATCTGCTATTCTCACCAAGCCCCAAGTGCGTACCAAAAAAGGAGAGATTATGTCCCTGTTCACCCGTCTGCTGTCTGATTTAGACAGCTATCAGGAGATTCAAAACGCCGTATTCTCCGCCCGATTGCCCGCGATGGTGATCGGGCTTTCCGCCGTGCATAAAGCGCAGTGGGCGCTGGCGCTGGCGGAGGAAACAAAGCGGCAGATCGTCCTGCTGACCGGTGAGGAGGCGGAAGCACATCGCCTTTGCGAGGACATCAATGCCATGGCGGGGAGAGAGTGCGCCGTCCTCTATCCGGTGCGGGACCTGCAATTCAGGCAGACCGCAGGCGCATCGGGCGAGTATGAGCAGCAGCGGCTCAAGGCGCTGGCAAGGCTCGCGGCGGGGGACTGCTCCATCGTCTGTGCGCCGGTATCGGCGGCGGCACAGTACACTCTGCCGCCCGCACGGCTGAAGGAAGCGTCCTTCACCCTCTCGGCAGGGGACTGCATCACGCCGGAGCAGCTCATCAAACGGCTGCTGCATTCCGGCTATTCCCGCCGCACCCAGGTGACGGGGCAGGCGCAGTTTGCCCTGCGGGGCGGGATCGTGGACTTTTTCCCACCCGCTTCTTCCGATCCGATCCGCGCCGAGTTCTGGGGGGACGAGATCGACACCCTGTCGGCATTCGATTCCGACACCCAGCGCCGCACCGAAACGCTTTCCTCTGTCAGGATCGCACCGGCGCGGGAAATTCTCTTTGATACGCCAAAGGCATTAGCGGACGGGATCAAGGGTCTGATCGCGGCGCTGCCGAAGGGCTCGCCCGCCGAACCAATCCTCCGGCAGGAGCTGAGTTCAGCCGAGGCGGGGCTGCCGCTTCAAACCGATAAATTCCTGCCGCTTGCCTATCCCACACCCGCGACCCTTCTGGACTACTGCGAAAACCCGCTTGTGATCCAAAGCGAGCGCGCCGACGCCAAACGGGTCCTCGACGGCGCCGACCTGCTTTTTCAGGAGGACGCAAAGCTCCTGCTCGAGGAAGGGGTGCTCTCCGCCGAGCTGACCGAATACCGGCTGGAGCACGAGGCTTTTTATCGCCGCGCCGACCGGTGCGACACCCTGTTTTTCGATACCTTTGCCCGCTCCGGCGTGACGGGGCTTGCCCTGTGTAAGCAGGTGACGGCGCTGGCACATTCGGGGTTTGGGGGAAGTCTTTCCCTTTTGGAGGAGGACTTGTCCGGTCTGCTTTCGGAGGGCTACCGCTGTGTGATGCTGGCGGGGGAGCCGAAAGCCGCGCGGGTGCTGGCAAACGACCTGCAAAACGCGGGACTGCCCGCTTTTTATCTCGAGTCCCCTGCCGAGCTGCCCGCGGGGCGGATCACCGTCACGACGGGGAGCCTGTCGGGCGGGTTCACCTATCCCGACAACAAAACCGCCCTTTTTACCACCCTGCGGGCGGCGAACGGACCAAGACGGCGGCGAAAGCGCCGGAAGGGGGAGGAAATCCGCTCCCTGTCCGACCTCAGAACGGGCGATCTGGTGGTGCATACCGCCCACGGCATCGGCAGGTTTGACGGGATTCAGAAGCTCGACCTCCATGGTGTGGTCAAGGATTATATCAAAATCCGGTACGCGGGCGCCGACGTGCTTTATCTGCCGGTTACCCAGCTGGATCTGGTATCGAAATATATCGGACCGCAGGAGGAGGGGCAGAAAAAGCTCAATAAGTTAAACTCCGGCGAATGGAACCGTACCCGTCGCACCGTGCGGCAGGCGGTGGCGGAGATGGCGGACGAGCTGATCCGCCTGTATGCCGAGCGCATGCAGCAAAAGGGGTACGCCTTTTCTCCCGACAGCGAGTGGCAGCGTGAGTTTGAGGAATACTTCCCCTATGAGGAAACGGACGACCAGCTGACCGCCACCGAGGAAATCAAGCGGGACATGGAGAAGGACACCCCGATGGAGCGTCTGCTCTGCGGGGACGTGGGCTTCGGCAAGACCGAGGTGGCGTTTCGCGCCGCGTTCAAGGCTATTTTGGACGGCAAGCAGGTGGCGATGCTCTGCCCCACCACCATTCTGGCGTGGCAGCATTACCAAAACGCGGTGGAGCGGTTCTCCCACTTTCCGGTCAATGTCGAACTGCTCTCCCGCTTCCGCACCCCCAAGCAGCAAAAGGAGATTCTGGGACGGCTAAAACGGGGCGAGATCGATCTCATCATCGGCACCCACCGGCTGGTGCAGAAGGACGTGGTGTTCCGCGATCTGGGGCTTGCCATTGTGGACGAGGAACAGCGGTTCGGGGTGGCGCACAAGGAGCGGTTTAAAGAGATGTTCCGTGCGGTGGATATGCTCCACCTGTCGGCAACGCCGATCCCCCGCACCCTCAACATGGCGATGAGCGGGATCAGAGACATCTCCCTGCTGGAGGACCCGCCCCTCGACCGTTTTCCGGTGCAGACCTATGTGATCGAATACGACCCCGCCGTACTGGCGGACGCGATCCGCAGAGAACTGCGCCGAGACGGACAGGTTTACTATATCCACAACCGGATCGAGAGCATCGAGCTGTGCGCCGCGCGGCTGCGGCAGGCACTCCCCGACGCGCGGATCGCCGTCGCCCACGGAAAGATGAGCGAGGAGGAAATTTCCGCCGTCTGGCAGAAAATGGTGGAGCATGAGGTGGACGTGCTGGTCTGCACCACCCTGATCGAAACGGGGGTGGACGTCCCCAACTGCAACACCCTCATCATCGAGGACGCCGACCGCATGGGGCTCTCCCAGCTCTATCAGCTGCGCGGACGGGTGGGGCGGTCGGGACGGCGCGCCTTTGCCTTTTTCACCTTCCGTCCCGGGCGGGCGCTGAGCGATGTGGCGGCGCGGCGGCTCAACACGATACGGGAGTTCACTCAGTTCGGCTCCGGCTTTCGGATCGCGCTGCGGGATCTGGAGATACGGGGCGCGGGGAATATCCTCGGCGCACGGCAGCACGGGCATATGGAGGCGGTGGGGTACGATATGTACCTCCGGCTTCTGACCGACGCCATTGCCGAGCAGCAGGGGAAAACGCCGCCGCCGAAAAACGCCGAATGCCTCATCGACATTCGGCTGGAGGCGCATATCCCCGAAAGCTATATTGCCGACCTGCCGACCCGTCTGGACATCTACCGGAAGATCGCGTCGATCACAACTGAACCGGAGAGCATGGACCTCATCGACGAGCTGATCGACCGGTTCGGGGAGCCGCCGAAATCGGTGCAGGGGCTGATCGACGTGGCGCTGCTGCGGAATACCGCCGCCCGCGCCGGCTTTACCGAGATCACCCAGCGGGGAGACACCCTGATCCTCACTGCCGACTCCCTGCCGATGGCGGCGGCAGAGAAGCTGGTTCGGGGCATGGAAAAGGGGCAGGTACAGCTTGGCGCGGGGGACAAAAGCTATGTCGCCGTTTCGATCCGCTCCCCCGATACCCCGCTTGATACCCTCCGCCGCGCGATGAAATGTATCCGCACCGATACCCCTTGACAAATGCGGAAAAGTCCTTTATAATAAAAGTGTGGAAAACCGGACGGTTGCCACAACATACAGCTTACTTTATGTTTGTGAGAATTTTCTCACAAGCCGTGAGCCGTCTGGTGGGCAGACGGCTCACTTCTTTTTATGTTGATGACAAATCCAGTCACCGAATTGCAGAACAATCCATATGACAGACACACACCAAAATAAATCCTGAAGTGTCATGATGTATCACCCCTTCGAGAAAATTTCCCGCGAGGGCTGTACATTCGCCTCCATTCCGCTCTCGCGGGACGAAAGGCAACCGTCTTACCGTGGTTTTCCACAATCCCTATCATAATGGATCTGTCGTATGCTGTCAAGTGCTTGACACCGCACACAAAAAGTGCTAGGATAATATCACAAACGCGATGATGAGGACGGCGGTATTTCCATTGGCATCTTGCAGAGAGTACGGGGCATGGGCTGCAACCCCGAACAGGCACCGGAAGCACCGTTACCACCTCGGAGTGTGCGCAAAACGCACCGGCGCGCCCCGTTACCGGCGAAAACGAGCGGCTTTTTTAAAAGCAATCTGGGTGGAACCGTGGAGTGCAGCGCACCTCACCCCAACAAGGGGGACGAGGTGCGTTTTTTTCATGAGAAGAAAGGAGCAAAACAGCGATGATCAAGATCACCTGCAAGGACAATACGGTAAAGGAGATTGCCGCCGGACTGACCGCGGCGGATTTTGCAAAGGAGCTCGGCATGGGGCTTTACAAGGCTGCCTGTGCCTGCCGGATCGACGGAGTGGTTTGCGACCTGCGAACCCCCCTCACCCGCGACTGCACGCTGGAAATCCTGACCTTTGACGATCCCGCCGGAAAAAAGGTATTCTGGCATTCGGCGTCCCACCTGCTGGCGCAGGCGGTGAAAAGGCTCTACCCGACCGCGAAGCTCGCGATCGGACCCGCCGTGGACAACGGCTTTTACTATGATTTCGATTTGGAGACCCCTTTCACGCCGGAACAGCTTTCCGCGCTGGAAGCCGAAATGAAAGCGATCTGCAAGGCGGGCATGGAGATCACCCGCTTCACCCTGCCTGCGGACGAGGCGACAAAGCTGATGACCGAGCGGGGCGAGCCCTACAAGGTGGAGCTGATCGCGGAGCACGCCGCGAAGGGTGACGAGCTGAGCTTCTACAAGCAGGGCGAGTTTGTCGATCTCTGCGCGGGTCCGCACCTGATCTCCACCGCACCGCTCAAAGCGGTCAAGCTGACCGCCTGCACCGGCGCCTACTGGCGGGGCGACGCGAAGAACAAGCAGCTTTGTCGGGTATACGGCGTCGCCTTCCCGAAGGCGAGCGCGCTGACTGCTCATCTGGAGCAGCTCGAGGAAGCCAAAAAGCGGGATCACAACCTCCTTGGCAGACAGATGGAGCTGTTCACCACCTCCGACCTGATCGGGCAGGGGCTGCCGATCCTCCTGCCGAAAGGCGCGCGGATCATTCAGCTGCTCCAGCGTTGGGTCGAGGACGAGGAGCAAAAACGGGGCTGGCTGCTCACCAAAACGCCCTTTATGGCAAAAAGCGACCTCTATAAGCTGTCGGGACACTGGGATCACTACAAAGACGGTATGTTCGTGCTGGGCGACCCCGATTCGGAGGACGAGGTGTACGCCCTCCGTCCGATGACCTGCCCGTTCCAGTATCAGGCGTATCTCAACCGGAAGCGTTCCTATCGGGAGCTGCCGCTGCGGTACAACGAGACCTCCACCCTGTTCCGGAACGAGGCGTCCGGCGAGATGCACGGGCTGATCCGTGTGCGGCAGTTCACCATCTCGGAGGGGCATCTGATCTGCCGTCCCGATCAGCTGGAGCAGGAGTTTTCCAATTGCCTTGAGCTTGCCATCTATATGCTCAAAACGCTGGGGCTGTATGAAGATGTGTCCTACCGCTTCTCCCAGTGGGACCCGAACGATCGGGAGAAGTATATCGGCACGCCGGAGCAGTGGGAGGAAGCGCAGTCCGCCATGGCGCGAATCCTCGACCACCTCAACATTCCCCATGAGATCGGGATCGGCGAAGCGGCGTTCTACGGACCGAAGCTGGATATCCAGATCAAGAATGTCCACGGCAAGGAGGACACCCTCATCACCATTCAGATCGACCAGATGCTGGCGGAGAAGTTCGGCATGGAGTATGTGGACAAAGACGGCTCCACCAAGAATCCCTATATCATTCACCGCACCTCGATCGGCTGTTACGAGCGGACGCTGGCGCTGCTGATTGAGAAGTACGCCGGCGCGTTCCCGCTCTGGCTGGCGCCGACCCAGTGCGTGGTGCTGCCGATCAGCGAGAAGCAGCAGGAGACGGCTGCGGCGGTACGGGAAACGCTCTTTGCCGCCGGACTGCGGGCGGAGCTGGACGACCGGAATGAGAAGATCGGCTACCGGATCCGCTCGGCGCAGCTGGAAAAGATTCCCTATATGCTGATCGTCGGCGACAAGGAGGTCGCAGACGGCACGGTATCGGTCCGCGCCCGCTCGGGGGAGGACCTCGGCGCCATGCCGGTGGACGCCTTCCTCGCCAAAGCCCGCGAAGAAATCTCCACCAAGGCTTTTTAGTACGCTTTTTTGGTACGCACTTGTGGCTGGGTGGTGGTAGCAGGCTTATCTGCCCGAAACCAAGTACGGCGCGAAGATATAGCTGTATTGACAACCATTTGTGGCAAGTGCTAAACGAATCTCGCCCGATCCCAAGTGAGTGCGGCGATATAGCCGTATTGGAAAGCCAGTGCTTTGTGAAGATTTACCCCGCAAAGCGGGGACAAAAAAGCCCGATGTGTTTTAGAACACATCGGGCTTTTTTCGTATCAAAGCGGGGGCTTGTTTACTTTTTCCGAACCGCTTCGTCCATCGGCATACCGGTGGCATAGTCGAGCTGGCGGGATTCGTACCGCTCGCTCTCCTCCCGCTGGCGGGTGTAGCCGCGATCCTCCCAGGTCGGGGTGGGCGCGTCCTTCCGCCAGGGGCGGTTCGCCCAATAATAGCCGCGGAACGGGTCGCGGGTACGGTACATCTCGTCCAGCAGCAGATCGTGCAGGTGATCCCGCACCTCAGCTAACGCGGGGTCGTTGATCCGGTTTACCATCTCGCCCGAATCGGCTTCGATATCGTACAGCTCGTCTTCGGACAGCAGATTGATCGCCAGCTTATACTTCCCGTCGAAGATCGCGCGCATCGGCTGGAAGCCGCCGAAGCCGTCATGATCCACCTCATACCGCCCGAACTCGATCAGCACATAGGGATTGACCCGTTTGTCCTCGGTCAGCTGCGGCACCAGGCTCTTGCCGTCGATCACCGGCGGGGCTTCGACCCCCATGCACTCCAGAATGGTCGGCACAAGATTGATATGGGAAACGGGACGGCTGTCCACCTTGCCCGCCTCGATCCCGGGGCCTTTCATCAAAAGCGGGATACGGGTGATCTCATCATAAACGGCGGGGCCCTTTGCCCACAGCCGGTGGGAATCGAGCATATCGCCGTGGTCGGAGGTGTAGATCACCAGTGCGTCCGGCGCGTACTGCTCGATTGCGTCGAGCACCCTGCCGATCTCGCTGTCCACAAAGGAGTTGACCCCGAAGAAATAAGGGGACTTGATCTTATGGTCGGCGGTGCGCTCCTGCTCCAGCCGATGCCCTGCCCAGACCCGCTGATAAGAGGGCTTATTTTCGAGGGTGTCAAACACATTCTCGGAGACCGGAAACTCAAAATCCTCATACATGGTGGGATAGGGCGGCGGGCAGATAAAGGGTCCGTGCGGCTCATCGTAAGACACGGTGAGGAAGAAATCCTCGTCATGGTGCTTTTCCAAAAAGTCGATCGCACGGTTGGAGCAGCGATGCCCGAAGGTGTCCTCGGCGGTGAAATCGTGCGTTTTCATGTGTACCGCCTTGCGGGAGAGCCGCCGTTCGTCCTCGGTCAGCTCATCGAGGTAGTCCTTCATATCATACCAGTAATCGGGGTCCCACCCCTTGGGGCAGACGCCCAGTCCGAAGTAGTCGCCCCCGTCCAGATGCCATTTGCCGATATAGGCGGTATGTACCCCCTCGTCCTGCAATCTTTCGCCGATGGTGTGGACATTGTCCGACATACCCATCGAATTGGTCCAGCTTCCGCAGCCGTGCGGATACTGTCCGGTGAAGATCGCCGCGCGGGCGGGCTGGCAGACCGGCTGAGTGGTATAGGCGCGGTCAAACCGCACCCCCTCCTCGGCGATCCGGTCAATCTGGGGTGTTTTCAGTCCGGTGTTCCGGTAGCAGCTGACAAAATCCCACCGCTGGGAATCTGTCATGATTAACACGATCTTCCTGTTTTTCATCAGTGACTCCCTCCTTTATTCATGACCGGAGCAGATGCTCCAGTACCACCTGCGGCATCTCTGCCGGTTCGACCGTTTCGGAAAAGCGCACCGGCTTTTCCTTGAGCGCCGAAAGCTGCCGCGGCGCCGGTACGCCCGACACCCGCTCGAGCTGAGAAAGCTGCTCAAACTCGTCCTCGCTTTCCGCCTGTGCGATAGCGCGCAGCACATTTGCCGAAAACTTATAGGGGCTTGCGGTGGAGGCAATGACCGTCTTTCTCGTATCGCCCGTCTCCCGCAGATAATCCCGATACACCTTGACCGCCACGGCGGTATGGGTATCGCAGAGATACCCCTGCTCGACAAAGGTGTCGTGAATGGTCGCCTGCGTTTCCTCGTCGGTGCAGCTGCCGGCGTAAAAGCCCTCGGCGATCTTCTCATACACCGTTCCGCTTACCTTATACTTGCCGGTTTCGGATAAGGACGCAAACCAATTGCGGATCGTCTCATCGTCCTCCCCCGAAAGGTGGAACAAAAGCCGCTCCAGATTGCTGGAGATCAGAATATCCATCGAGGGGGAGATGGTGGTATAAAACTGCCGGTTTTTATTGTAGACGCCGGTGCGGATAAACTCGGTCAGCACATCGTTGCGGTTGGAAGCGCAGATGAGCCGCCCGATCGGCACCCCAATCCGCTTTGCGTAATACGCCGCCAGAATATTCCCGAAGTTGCCGGTCGGCACCGCCACGTTCATTTCCTCACCCATGGTGATCTCCCCACGGTCGAGCAGCTCACAGTAGGCGGAGACATAGTAGACAATCTGCGGCACCAGCCGTCCCCAGTTGATTGAATTTGCCGAGGAAAAGCTCACCCCATGCGCCGCCAGCTTGCTTTCGAGCGCACGGTCGGTGAAAATCTTTTTCACACCGGTCTGCGCGTCGTCAAAATTCCCCTTGATCGCACAAACCGCGACATTCTCTCCCTCCTGGGTCGTCATCTGCCGTTTCTGCATCGGGCTGACCCCGTCCTCGGGATAGAACACGATGATGTCGGTATCAGGCACGTCCCGAAAGCCCTCCAGCGCCGCCTTGCCGGTGTCCCCCGACGTGGCGACCAGAATCGCCACCCGTTTATCCGGCGCGACCTTTTTCATCGAGGTGGTCAGCAGATAGGGCAAAAGCTGAAGCGCCATATCCTTAAAGGCGCAGGTCGGACCGTGCCACAGCTCCAGCAGATAGGCGTCCCCCACCCGCCGCAGCTCGGCGATATTGTCAGAGTCAAACCTGCCGGACGCATAGGCGCTTTTCACGCAATGCGCCACCTCTGCCGGTGTGAAATCGTCCAGAAAAAGGGAGAGCACGGCGTTCGCCCGCTCCAGATAGCTTTTTGTGCTAAGCTCCCGCAGCGTTTCCTGCGACAGGTGCGGGAGCCGCTCCGGCACAAACAGTCCGCCGTCTGCCGACAGACCCTGCAAAATCGCCTGCGAAGCGGTCACATAATATTCCTTCTGACGGGTACTGCGATAACGCATGATACGAAAACTCCTTTATCGGTTACTTCCAATATATTACCACAAAACGGGGCGAGATGCAACCTCAAACCGAGAAAGCGGCGGGATAATGGGTCAGGGTGGGCGGCGTGGTGTTCACCACCGCAATCACGTCAAAGCGGAGCCAGAGATCGGTGTCGTGCGTTTCGAGATACCGGTTTGCCGCCGCGATCAGCCGCTTTTTCTTAGAAGGCGTCACCGCCGCTTCGGGCGGGAGCATACTGTTTGCCGCGCGGGTCTTGACCTCGCAGAAGATCAGGTGCTTCCGGTCGGCGGCAATGATGTCGATCTCGCCCTCTGTGACCCGATAGTTTCGCTCCAAAATCCGACAGCCCTGCCGTTTCAGATAGGCTGCCGCCAGTTCCTCCCCCGCGTTTCCGGTGACGGTCGTTTTGCTGACGCCGGCGGTGGGATAGAGCTTTTTTAAAAAGCTCATGCGATGGACCGGAGAGGGTCCGTGCTCCAAAATCCTTGCATAGTGCAGCTTGGTGCCGTACCCCTTATGCACCGCGAAGCCATAAGCGGGATATTCCCTGTCCAGCCGCAGCATCTCATGATCCCGCGAGACCTTTGCCACCACCGACGCGGCGGCAATCGAGGCGGAGAGCGCGTCCCCATGCACCACGGTGCGGCAGGGGATCGAAAGACGGGGCGGACGGTTGCCGTCTACCAATGCCGCCTGCGGGCGGACCGAAAGCCCCGCCACCGCCCGCCGCATGGCAAGCAGTGTGGCTTCCAGAATATTGAGCGTTTCGATTTCCTCCACCGACGCCCAGCCCACCGACCACGATACCGCCTGCTCGCAGATCACCGGAAACAGAGCCTCCCGCCTTTTCTCGGTGAGCTTTTTGCTGTCGTTGAGCCCCGCGATCTGAAAGCCGCGCGGGAGGATCACCGCCCCCGCCGTGACCGGTCCCGCCAGCGGACCTCTGCCCGCTTCGTCCACGCCGCAGATGATCTCCTCCGGCTGGAGTGCGTCAAATTCATATAAAGTCATTCCGGTCTCTCCAATGTGATCCGCCCAAGCTTTCCGGCGCGAAATTCGTCGAGCAGGGTGATCGCCGCCCGCTCGGTATTCACCTCGCCCCCTGAAAGGAGCATACCCCGCTTTTTCCCCAATGCTGTGAGCAGGGAAAGCGGTTCTTCGGTCGGGTCGATCCCGTACCGGCTTTGCAGTGCCGCGGGATAACACTCCCGCAAAAGGGAGAGAAGCCGGATTGCCAGCCACTCGATATCCACCACATCGTCCTTGACCGCGCCGGTGAAGGCAAGCCGCTCCCCCACGGCGGGATCGTCAAACTTGGGCCAGAGCACGCCGGGCATATCGAGCAGCTCCAGTCCGCGCTCCACCGTGACCCACTGAAGCCCACGGGTCACGCCCGGGCGGTCCTCCGCCCTGGTACGGCGCGCGCCGCACAGCCGGTTGATGAGGGAGGACTTCCCCACATTCGGAATCCCCACGATCATCACCCGCAGCGGTCTGCCGACCATGCCCCGCTTCTCCCGCGCGGCGATCAAATCAGAAAGCCGTTCCCGTACCGCCGGTGCAAACCGCCGCACCCCCTTGCCGGAACGGCAGTCGGTCGGCAGAACGGTAAGCCCCTGTTTCCCGTAATACCGCACCCATTCCTCGGTGAGGACGGGATCGGCGGCGTCGCATTTATTGAGCAGCAAAATGCGCGGCTTCCCGCCCAGCCACCGATCCAGCTCTGGATTGCGGCTGCTCTGGGGGATCCGCGCATCACAAAGCTCCGCCGCCGCATCACAGAGCTTTAAATGCTCGGTGATCAACCTGCGGGTCTTTGCCATATGACCGGGGAACCACTGTACCTTGCCTTCCTCTGCCATTATTTCACCAATCCGAAGGAGGACAACGGCGCTAAACGCAGTACCGCCTTCCCCATGATGTACCGCTTGTCGATCATGCCGATCCCGTTCGAACGGCTGTCCTGCGAATTGTTCCGGTTATCCCCCATCACAAACACGCACCCCTCCGGCACGGTGACGGGGTACTCGGTTTCCCCGTAGGCGGAAAAGTGGGGCTGCCGCATCGCTTCCCAGAGGTAGGGTTCATTCTTGATCACACCGTCCACCAGCACGCGGTTATTCTCGTAATCAATTTCAACCGTCTGCCCCTCGGTCGCCACGATCCGCTTGATCAGCGGTGCGCCCACGTTGGTCGGCTGGGTGATGACCACGATATCCCCTGCCTGCGGCTGATAGAACAGATGGGTGACGATCAGCATATCGCCGTTAAACAGGGTGCGCTGCATCGACTCCCCCTCCACATTGACGGTGCGCAGCACAAAGGTGAACAGCAGCACCACGCTAACCACGGCGATCACCACCATCTCCAGCCACTCGAACAGCTCCTGTCTTGTATTCCGCTCTTTTTCTTCCACTTGGCTCGCCGCCTTTCTCCCAAAAATGCAAAAAAGGGACGGCATTCGTCCCTTTCTGCGTGATTACCGAATCTTCTCTTTTACCTTGGCAGCCTTGCCCACGCGATCCCGCAGGTAATACAGCTTGCTGCGGCGGACCCGACCGCTTCTGACGACCTCCACCTTCTCCACATTCGGAGAGTGGAGCGGGAAGACACGCTCGATCCCACAGCCGTAGGACACGCGGCGCACCGTGAAGGTTTCGGAAATGCCGCCGTGCTTCTTGGCGATCACCGTACCCTCAAACAGCTGGATACGCTCACGGTTTCCCTCTTTGATTCTCACATGCACCTTTACGGTGTCACCGACATGAATGTCGGGCGTTTCCGCCTTCATGGCGGACTGACTGATCTGCTTCAATGCGTCCATCTTTTCCTCCTGATTTTTTCAGACATTCATGCCGCTTGAACGAAGCCGTTCACGGCAGAGGAGTATCCGTTTTCATGACAAGTTTTTTCTACCTGGCAATCCTCCCCATCGGCGGCTTTCCAGGAAAAACCGCAGACGGATACCAAATACCAATATATCTTACCACAAGTTTTCGGGAATTGCAAGTGCTTTTTTCATTTTTTCGTCGGCTTGCGGAAGGCTTCCCGGCGGTCGGCATGAATGCCGGCTCTGCAAAGCTGCCCGAAGCCGGTCACCGGCTCCTTGGCGCCGTCCATTTTGGGATCGGCATACCGGTAAAACCACCGGATCAGCCGGAGATGCAGTTCGTCCGCCAAATCGCGGTACTGCGGATCGTCGATCAGATTATTTTCTTCCTCTGGATCGCAGGACAGGTGATACAGCTCGTCCGGACCGTACGGAAAGCGGCAGATATATTTCCACTCCTCGGTTCGGATCATGCGGGTAGGACCGTACTCGTCAAAGACCACCACCCAATGCTCGTCCTCTTTTTCTTCGGTGAAGACGTCGGCAAAGCTCTTTCCGGGCATATACCCTTTCTCGTCCGCAGGAAGCGCAGGCTCGATCCCCAGCATATCCATCAGCGTGGGAAAGAAGTCGTACTGGCTGCAGATACGGGAGCAGACCTTTCCCTGCGGATAATGACCGTCCCACATGATGAGCAGCGGAACCTTCACCGCACTGTCATACATATTGAACGGGAAGGTGCCGTTTCCCTTCCCCCAGATACCGTGGTGTCCCATGTTCATGCCGTTATCCGAGGTGAAGATGACAATGGTGTTCTCCAGCAGATCCGTTTCCTGTAATTTGTCCAGCAGACGCCCGATGTCGGCGTCCATTGCCGTGATTGCGGCATAATAGCCGCGCAGCAGATTGCGGCGCACCTCGCCGGTGCCAAACGGCGCCGTCGGAATCTGATTGGGGTGTACCGGCAGATCGGGCGTTGCGGTGAACTTGCAGTCCCGATACAGCTCGATATACTCCTTCGGGTGCTGGTCCTCCGACCACGGAGAATGGGGCGCGGTGTAGTGAACGCTGAGATAAAACGGCTCCTCCCGCCCCTTGCATTCGTCCAAAAATCCCAGCGCACGGTCGGTGATGACATGGGTGATATACCTTTTCTCAAACGAAACACGTCCGTTTTCCACCACATCTGCCTTATTGTAATAGCAGCCGCCCCTGCCGATGGTAAACCACTTCTCAAAGCCGTGCTGCGGCGCGACGCTGTCACCCAGATGCCATTTGCCGAAAAGCGCACAGCGATACCCCTGTTCCTTGAGGACGTCGGTATAGGTCGTCATGCCGTCCAGATAACGGATCGGCTTTTCCTCCAGTGCATAATAGGGGTCCTCTTTAAGCGCGCCCAATCCCTCTTTATCCAGATTGCCGGAACAGATCCAGTCCTGCACACCATGGGCGGACGGGATCCTGCCTGTCAGCAGGGTGGCGCGCGCCGGAGAGCAGACCGGTGATGTGCAGAAAAAGCTGTTAAACCGAACGCCATGCTCCGCCAAACGGTCCAGATTGGGCGTTTGTATATCGGTGTTACCGGCGCACCGCATCGCCCATGCGCCCTGATCGTCGCTGAGGATCATCAGGATATTCGGTCTTTTCTTCTTCACGGTTCTTTCCCCCTCACAGCCGTTTTTTACAGCAGCGGCGCGAACAGCCGGATCACCGACCGGAGCAGGCGGGTGGGCCAGCGTGCCGCACGGCATTCCTCCAGTGTGATCTCCCGCGACTGCGCCTGGGTATCGAGAAAATCCCGCTTGACCGCCTCCACCGCCGGTGTGCGGTAGAGCCACACCCCGCACTCATAGTGGAGATAGAGACTGCGGAAGTCCATATTCACCGTGCCGACGGTGGCAACCGCATCGTCTGCCACAAAGGTCTTGGAGTGGATAAAGCCGGGCGTGTACTCAAAGATGCGCACCCCCTGCTCCAACAGGGGCTGGTAGTAGGCGCGGGTCATGATATGCACATACCATTTGTCGGGGATATGGGGCGTGATGATCCGCACGTCGATCCCGTCCTTGGCGGCAAGCTGGAGGGCGGTCACCATCTCGTCCCCCACGATGAGGTAGGGGGTGCAGATATAAAGATACCGCTTTGTCTTATAGATGATATTCAGATAGATGTTCTCGCCCACCGTCTCCTGATCCACCGGCGTGTCCCCGTAGGGCAGCACAAAGCCCTCGCCCGATGTGAGAATCGGCTCTGCCGGACGGTACCGTGAAAACGCCTGCTCCTGTCCGGTGGCGAACTGCCAGAGCTGCAAAAACATCACCGTAAAGCTCCAGACGGCGTCCCCCTCAAGGCGGATACAGGCGTCCTTCCAGTAGCCGAACCGCTCCTTCCGGTTGACATATTCGTCCGCCAGATTCGCGCCGCCGGTAAACGCCACCCGTCCGTCGATCACCGCGATCTTCCGGTGGTCGCGGTTATTCAGCCGCACCGAGATCACCGGTCGAAAGGGGCTGAACACCACGCAGCGAATCCCCTTCTCCCGCAGCACCCGCTCGTACCGGTAGGGGAGGGTTTTGATGCTCCCGACGTCGTCATAGATCACCCGAACCTCCACGCCCTGCGCGACCTTTTCCTCCAAGATGCGCAGTACGCTGTCCCACATGACCCCCTCGGCAATGATGAAGTATTCGAGAAAGATAAAACGCTCCGCCTTTTCCAAGTCCTCCAGCAGGCGCACCCAGAAGTTCTCCCCCGGGGAGAGGTACTCCGTTTCGGTGTTGCGGTAAACCGGAAAGCCCGCCGTATGCTCCAGATAATGCACCTGATTCGCCGCCGTGTGGTCGAGCGCTTTTAATTCCTCCGCCGCCTGCTTGTCCTGCTTGAGATACCTGCCGGTACGCCTCATGATCTGCTCCATCTGCCGACGGGTGGACTTGCCGGTGATCGGCGCGGAAAAGAGCAGATACACGCAGGTGCCCAGCACCGGCAGCAGCAGAATGGGAATACACCACGCGATTTTATAAGCGGGATTCTGCTGCCCGCTGATGATATAGAGGATCAGGGCGATCGCCAGCAGATTGGAACAGAGCGACACCCAGATATTATACTCATGCAGCACGAAAAGGGGCACCACGATCAGCGCGATCTGGCAGAGGATCAGCACCACCACGATGGTGATGCGGGAAAACATCACCTTGAGCGCAGGCTTCACCCAGCGCAGCAGCCGCGCGCTTTGCTCCTTTGCCATCTGCCTCACCTCCCGCAATTAACTTTACTGTATCATATCCTCCGCCTTTTTGCAAGACGCTCCCCCAAAAAAGCATTGACATTACCGGAAAACTCCTTTATGCTGAAAACAGAGAATTGTCCCAAAAAAGGAGGTGGGCGGTATGCCGCATGAGCTGCGGATTTTATATTTGGAGGATCACCCGCATGAGATCGAGCAGCTCCTGCCGGAGGTACAGGCACGATTCCATGCGGAGGTGGACCTGGCGGAGAATTTCGAGCAGGCGCACGCCTGTCTCCAAACCGGCAGGTACGACCTGTTTTTGCTCGACATCGAGATCGACGGCTCCCGCGTGACCGGTATCCGGCTGGCGGAGAAAATCCGGCAGGACCCCCGCTATGTCACCGCGCCGATCATCTTCACCAGTATGCACACCCACCATTCCCACCGACTGCTTTCCACCTTGCAGCATATCTCCTTTCTCGCAAAGCCGTTTACCGCCGAACAGCTCTGCTTGCAGATCGGCGTGGCGCTGGGGTTGCCGGAGTATCTGGAAAATTACTACCGTCCCGCTCCGCTGCGACTGCCTATCTCCCACCACAGCGCGGTGGAGGTGGAGCCGGACGAGATCGCCTTTATCGAGTTTTCGGGCGGCAGGCTGATCCTCCAGTATATAAACGGCGAGCAGCTCACCGTCAGCCGGAAGTTCTGCTCGTTCGGGGAGGTGCTGCGGCAGATTGATGAGCTGCAGCTTACCTTTTTGCGGCAGATTTACCGCTCGATCATCGTGAACGTCGATCAGATCAGGACGGTGGAAGTGGAAAAGAACACCGCTTTTGTCTGGCTGTTTCATGACGATACCCCAAAGCCGCTTGCCTATCACTATCGCAAAAACATCGCGGAATACCTGCCGGAGGGAGGTGCCGCCCATGAGCTTTAACCCGATCACGCTGATCTCCGCCGTTTTGGAGAGCGGGGCGCTGATTGCCTTTTGGACCGTTCTTGCCGAGCGGCGCCCGAGGGTGTGGGAGTACCCCATCACCCTGTTGCTGCTCACCGCGGCGTTGGTCGCCGCTTCCATGAACCAGCTCGGCTCGATTTTGATTTTCCGCTTCGTCCTGCTTGCCCTCTGCTTTCGGCTGGGCTTTTTCAGCCTGCCGCTGCAAAACAGTCTGCCGCAGAGCCTGTTTGCCTATTCCGTGCTGCTCTTTTTGCGGGCGGTTTTGTACTGCCTGATCCCGATCCCGCCGGACGTGGACAGTCTGTTCATCAACGCCGTCCTGCTTCTGATCGCCCTGCTTTTGGCGTTTTTGTCCTACCGCTTCCACTGGGGCGGGCTCTACCGCCAGAACCGGCGGCAGGTGGTGGTTTTTCTCGTTGCGTTCTTCCTGCCGGAGATGCTCTGGCATCAGCTTTTGACGAACAATCTGAATCGCTGGCTGTGGAACCTTTACTATATGCCCGATTTTATGGTGACAAGCAACTCCGATATATGGCTGCAGCTGCTGCTCCAACTGCTTTACATCGTGGTGCTGGCGCTCATCATGCTGGCGTGGCGGCACCACACGCTGAACCGGCAGATCAAACGGACGAAGGCGCACCTTGCCACCGTGAACGAGTACCTTGCCGACGTCAGGCAACGCTCCCACGACTTTAACCGGCATATCCGGTACCTGCGGCATACGGTGGACACCGGCAGCGAGCTTGGCGAGGTGGTCAGCGCGGTGGACAGCTACTGTGACGAGCTGATGGAGGAAGGAAACGCCGACGACGCGCTACTGTATCTGGACGATCCGGTGTTCCGCGCACTGCTCTACGGCAGGCAGACCCAGGCAAGGCGGCAGAATATCCGGTTTTTCTTCAGTGCCACTGCCCTGCTGCCCGACTTCCCGCTCAAGGACTACCAGACGGTCGAGGTGTTCGACAACCTGATCGACAACGCCTTTGACTGTGTGGCGGAGCTGCCCGAAAAAGACCGGTGGATTCGGGTCACGCTGGAAGCGTCCGCCGAGGGGGACGGCAGGACGCGGCATTTTATGTCGATCGAAAACCCCTGCGGGCAGATAGACCTCCCCGCCATGCTCGGGCAGGAGGGGTACACCTCCAAATCGGGGGATCATTGGGGGATCGGGCTGAAAAAGGCGGAGCGGATCGTCAGCCGGACAGGCGGCAAGCTGCTGTTGAGCCGGCACAACGGCGTTTTTGCCGTGAAGGTCGTCTACCTTCTGCCCCTCGAAAACGAGAAATAGAAAAAGGAACGCTTTCGGTCGAAAGCGTTCCTTTTTTGATACCCGCTCACTTTCCCTACTCGTAGGGCCAGCCCTCCGTATCGACCCGCTTGAGGGCGATCAGTCCGGTGAGCTCGCCCGTGAGCTCCTCGGGCGGCTGATACAGATTGCGATTATCCCACGAATAGGGCAGCTTCTCCAAAACGGGTCGCTGCACGGCATGGGTAGAATACGGATCGGTAGTGGTCCACTGCAGCAGATCGTCAATCATATAAAGCTCGCCGCGATTGTCAAACCAGACAAAATCCGCGCCCCAGTACAGCTTCTTTGAGCAGGAATTGGCAGATACGACATACGCGCTCAAATCGGTCATTTCCATGCCCGCGTCGAAATAACACGGCGAGAGACGCATCACCCCGAATTTGTCGCCCCGATGCTCAAAGGTGATGTTGTTTACATAGCTTATCCCATCATTCGGTCGAGCGGTCAGGGTATAGGTGTAATCGGCAAACGCGATGATCGGGTGAAACACAAAGTAATTCTGCCAGCCTGCGAGGAACCCCAAAAACTCCCTGTCCTCCTCGAGGATCGTGTGCCCTTCCTCATTTTGATACGCCATATGGATCATGAGGTCCATCGTGGTATTGGTTTGATTGGTGATCCGCATGATGACCACATTGCCGGACTTGTAATCGTACTTTTTTCCCTCCGCCAGCAGTCCGTTTGGCACCCCTGCGGCGAGTGTTTCGGTCTTGCGGTCAAAGGAGATCACCGCGTCCCGCACCCAAACGGGCTTCATGCCGCCGCACCCTGCCGACAGCAGCAACAGCGATATACACAGCATCACGGCTAACAGCTTGCGCATGATCTCCCTCCTTTTATTCTCCAAAGCCTTTATGGAGATGCTCTCTTTGCAGCACCAGATACGCCGCGCCGAACAATAAAAGCGCCAGCACGAAGAACAGAATGCGGTTATAGGTCCAGACGTGAGCCAATCCCGACAATTCGGTATACTGCTCTGCCAATGCGTTTGGCAGCTTGTCGCTTATCATATACACCGAGATAAACGGGTCGAACCGGCAGCGGGTGATATCGGCAACGCCCTGCTGTACCGATTTTCCCATCGCGCTGAACAACCGCTCCAAAAACAGGCAGCAGGCGACCGACAGATAACAGTTCCGGACCAACACACGGACGAAAAAGAAAAGTGCTGTGAAAAACAGTGCCGTGACCAAAAAGGACACCGCCAGATACGCCTTCATATGCTCCGGTATCACAATCGGGATATGGGGCTTATTCATGCCATTATAGGACGTGTACCGATAAAGCGCCAGCGTAAGGAAGGCGCCTGCCAGCGTATCGACCAAAACGGGCAGCAGGCGGGAAAAGGCAAGGCGGGAGGTCGGATAGCCGCAGGTGAGGCTCAGTTCTATCTCATACCGGTTTGGCAGGAGAAACGAGCAGAACACCGCCAGCAGCAGGGCGAACACGTCCTCGGTGCTGTCCACAAAGCCGGTTTCCTCCCACGGCACGATGAGCGGGGACGGATACCAGACATAGGTGGCGACCACCAGCACCACCACGGCAAAGAAAAGCAAATAGCCCGAACGGCGAAAAGAGCGTTTGAGCAATAGAATCTCCTCCTTTCATGATTAGGTGACGTTCAAAAGCCCCCGGACGGGATATCGAGCCAGTCTTCCACCTCGACCCGTTTCACGGCAATCAGTCCGGTGACCTCTCCCTGCAATTCCTCGGGGAGCTGATAATCGCTACGGTTTTTCCACAGAACGCCGGTGTCGTCTATGATGTGCATATGAACCGTCTCAGGTTCGCCCTCCTGCGGTCGAACCGCATCGCTATGATTCATAATAAGATGGATCTTGCCGGTGTTGTCAAATAACACCAAATCGGTTTCCACATAAAGCTGCGCGGAATAGCTGTTGGATAAGGCATAGCAGCCGTGTACCGTGACGACTGCCATCGAAGGGTCTATAGACGGGCTGGAAATGAGTGCCACATCGGTGGGACTTCCCACGATATACTGAGTATAGCTTTCCCCTTCATGCGGCTCGGCGGTCAGAGTATAGGTATAGTCGGCAAACGGCATATTGGGGTAAAACACAAAGTAATCCCGATAGCCGCCGCCAAAGCCAGAAAACTCCCTGTTTTCTGCAAAGGTCGTGCGCCCTTCCTCATTTTGATACTCCATATGGAGCGAAAGGTCAAGGGCAGCGCCGGTCTGATTGGTGATCTGCATGATCACCACATTGCCGGACTTGTAATCGTACTTCTTTTCCTCCACCAGCAGCCCCTTTTCGATTCCTGCGGCGTCCACCTCGGTCTTTTGGTCAAAGGTGATCGCCGCCTCCTTCATCGGCACCGGCTCCGGCGTGCCGCACCCCGCAAAGCACAACAGCAGGATAACCGACAGGATACAGATGATCTTTTTGCGCATGATGTTCTCCTTTTATATTTCCCGCTTCCGGGTGAGCAAAACAGATACGATCAGGCAGACCGCCGCCTGCCCCAGCATACACGCCGTCCATACCGCCACAAACGCATTGCTGCAAAACGGATAGGTCTGATAGTCGCCAAACGACCAGTACATGACCGGATTTCCGACGGTGTCTCCGTGGGTCGACAGATAGTCAAAAATGCGCGGCAGGAACCGACGGATCGCCGCCTGTCTCGCAATCACCATCAGCGCGAGATGGCCGATCCCGACCATGCCTCCCGCCAAGCCGCTTTTCAACAGACTGCCCGCCATATAGGTCAAAAACAGGTAGAACAAAACCACCGGCGCCGAGCCGAAGCAGTAGGTGCGCAATGCCCGCACCGTGATATCGCCCCACATCTGCCCGAAGCCCTGCCCGCTCAGTCCGCCCCGTGTCACATAGTAATACACAAATTCCAGATAGGAAGCGATCGCCCCGATCGGGATCAGCACGCTGCCAAGCGCCGCGAACCGCCCGAACAGGTAGCCTGCGGGCTTCACACCCCCTGCCCGCTCGACCTCAAAGAAGCTGTCGCCGTAATCCCGCTCGAGAATCAGCATGGCGGCACAAACAATCAAACAGGGCATGGCATAATACATCACATGCGCATCGAAGTGACCTGCCAATGTAACATAGAGTTTCTCGATCAGTTGAAACCGCGGGTCGGTATCCGGTATGATCTCGCCTGTCGTGATATCGGTGTAAGTGTATATCCCGGCGATGGCGCCATAGAATGCCACGCCGAACACCAGTGCGACCATCACCCAAAAAAGCGGGGAGCGAGCGAGGTTTTTGAGTGTGTTCTTATAGCTCTGCCAAAACACCTGATCACCTCTTGACGCCGCCGAGGGCGTGGATATAGGCGTCCTCCAGCGTGGGGGTCGCGGGCTTTGCGTCAAAGATCGGCTCGTTCGACACATACCGGATCTCCGCCGCGCCGTCCACATACGCCACCGAAGTCACCACCGTGTCCCGCCGCAGCTGTTCCTCGTCCTCGCGGGTCCCCGTGTACGTCCACAGCTTCCCCTCGATCCCCGAAACAAACGCTTCCTTCTCGCCCAAATACTTCACCTCGCCCTGCTCCAGAATACAGATATTCTTGCAGAGATGCTCAATATCGGCGGTGATATGGGTCGAGAAAATGATGGTGCGCTCCATGGCGATCCTCGACAGCAGGTTGAGGAAGTACAGCCGTTCCTCAGGATCCAGTCCGGTCGTCGGCTCGTCGATGATCAGCACCTTGGGGTCGCCGATGATCGCCTGCGCGATCCCTGCCCGCCGGAGCATACCGCCCGAATATTTCCCGAGCCGCTTCTTCTCCTCGCCGACCAGTCCCACCGTTTCGATCACCGAGGCGATCTTCTCCTGACGCTCTGCCTTCTCCTTCATGCCCTTCATGATGCAGACATAATCGAGAAACTCCACGATGTTCAGCCGCGGCATCAGCTTGGTGCTTTGGGGCAGATACCCCAGCGAGGAGCGAAACACGTCCTTGCAGTCTTTCAGCGGACTGCCGTCTATGTAGATTTCGCCGCCGGTCGCGTCCATCACCGTTGCCACGATCCGCATCAGGGTGGTTTTCCCCGCGCCGTTTCGTCCGATCAGCCCGAAAATCCCCTGCGGGATCGTGAGGCTGACACTGTCCAATGCCTTCTTTTTTCCTCTGGGGTACACCTTTGTCAATGCTTTGATTTCGATCATCATCAATTCCTCCTTTTTTATTCGCCAAAGCCTTGATGGAGATGTTCTCTCCTTAGAACCAGATACGCCGCGCCGAACAATAAAAGCGCCAGCACGAAGAACAAAATGCGGTTATAAGTCCAGGCGTGGGACAACACCGACAAATCGGCATACTGCTCTGCCAGAGCGTTTGGCAGCTTGTCGCTGATCATATACACCGAGATAAACGGGTCGAACCGGCAGCGGGTGAGCGCGACGTTCCCCGCCTGAATGTCCTTGCAAAGACCGCCGAACACTGCTTCAATAAACATACAAATGACCACCGGAATATAGCAATTGCGGGTCAGGACGCGGAAAAAGAAATAGAGTGCTGTGAAAAACAGGGTGGTGACAAAGAGCGATACCGCCAGATACGCCTTCATATGCTCCGGTATCACGATGGGGATATGCGGTCTTTCTCTGCCGTCATAGGGTGTGTACCGATAAAACGCCAGTATGACGTACAGCGCCGCCAATGTATCAATCAAAACGGGCAGCAGGCGGCAAAAGGCGAGCTTTGCCGTTTTGACCCCGCAGGTGAGGCTGAGTTCTATCTCATACCGGTTTGGCAGCAGCAGGGAGCAATACGCCACCAGCAAAACAGCCACCACCAATTCGGTCATGTCCGCAAAGCCAGCCGCCTGGGGCGGGGTGATGAGCGGGGACGGATACCAGATATAGGTGGAAAAGAGCAGCACCGCCAGCGTGAGCGGGAAAAAGAAAAGCGAACGGCAAAAAGAACGTTTCAGCAATAGAATCTCCTCCTTTCATGATGTCACCGTTTTTTCAATCTAACGATAATAGGAAGCACTTGCTTCGAGCCGAACATGAATCCCTCCACCGCTTCGCGGTCCCTTTCCTCTTGCAGTTCCCAATTTTGCTTTTGCTCGCGGTAACGCTCGCGCAAAATTGACCGCGGCGCCTTTCCCGCCTCGCTTCGTCGTCCGCTGGGCGCGCTTCGGCAGGAAAGCCCTTTGACAAGGGAGGTTTTGACAAAGACGGCAGAATCGCGGTTTAAGCTGGGACAAGTGAAATCTTCCGTCAGCAAACTTTGCTAAAATTTTTATCAAAACCTCTTTGATCGCCAGTGCCTCCCTTGTCAAAGGGAGGGGGACCATGCGTCAGCATGGTGGTGGGATTCACAGTCCACCGAACACGCTTCGGCAAGAGCGCCCTTTGACAAGGACGGCAGTTTCTTACGGATCGAGCGTCCAATTTTCCGCATCGACCCGTTTCACGGCGACCAGTCCGGTCACCGCCCCCTGCAATTCCTCGGGGAGATTGTAATCGCGGCGGTTTTCCCACAGACAATCCGTTACTTCAAACAATCGATACCAGCTATCGCTTCCGGCGTTTACCGTGGTAAACTCCAGTTTCGTGTCCAGAAAATGAATCTCACCCCGACCATCAAACAGCACAAAATCCGCGGCGAAGCCCAGCGGCTTGGAATAGGTGTTTTTGCAGGAATAAACGCCGCCGAGCGACAACAACGACGTTGTTTCTGTCGGTTCCGGCTCCATGACAAAATCGCCCACCTTTCCGTCGGCATCGGGTATGCAAAATTGCAGATAGGGAGGATAGGCTTCCCCCTCGTGCGGCTCAGCGGTCAGGGTAAAGGAATAGCCGGTAAACGCCATGTTCGGACGGAACACAAAGTAATTCTCACAGCCTGCGCCAAAGCCCGAAAACTCCCTTTCCTCCTTGAGGGTGGTGCGCCCTTCCTCATTTTGATACGCCATGTGGATCACAAGGTCAAGGACGGCGTCGGTCTGATTGACCGCCTGCATGATCACCACATTGCCGTTGTGATAGGCAAACCGCTTCCCCTGCAGCAGTACGCCGTACGCCGTCGTTCGGCTGTCGTAGGCAATGGTGGGCTCTCCGATCGGGATCGCCTCACTCCCCTTGCAGCCGGCGGCAAACGCCGCCAGAAAAACGCAGAGAAAAAGAACGGACAGTTTACGCATGATGTTTCCTCCTTTCACACTTCCCGTTTGCGGGTGAGCAGGTAGGCTACCGCAAAACCTGCCGCCGCAAACCCCAGCATCACCGCAAGCCAAATCATCATTTCCGCAGGAGTAAATGTTTGTGCCGCGCCATCGGCACGCCCCGTGCCATAATAGGACAGATAAACATGCTTTTGAAGTGGAGTGGGGTTAAAAAAGCGATACACCTTCGGCATACGATTGAAGAGATAGGTTCCCCCTAAGTTATGGAACAAAACCATGCCGCACCCGCCTATGGCGGCAGCGATCCCGCTTTTTAGCAGACAGCCGATCAGATAAGCCACCCCCAAATACATCAGGATCACCGGCAGAGTGCCGAGAAAGTATTGGCGCAAAAGCCGCACGGCGGAATCGGCAAACGGGTTGGATAGTCCGGGGAGACCGCCGCGGGAAAAGTAATACCAATAAAATCCCAAGGGCAGAAGGATCGCCGTGATGAGAAGATGAACGCTCGCCAGTGCGGCAAGCCGTCCCCCAAAATACTGCTCGGGCTTCACACCGCCTGCCCGTTCGATCTCAAAGAAGCTGTCGCCAAAATCGCGGTTTAAAATCAGCATGACCGAAACGGCGATCAGGCAGGGCAAAGCGTAGCCCAGAAAGCAGTTGGCTGTATTGTTCGCCAACTGATAATAGGTGGTATCGGGCATAACGAAGCGCGGATCGGTGTCCATAATCATCTCACCGGTAGTAAGATCAAGCACGCCGTTACTCACCCCGATCACCCGATTGATGAGTACCAGAAGCACCAGTGCGGTCATCGCCCAAAAAAGCGGCGAGCGGGTGAGGTTTTTAAGGGTGTTTTTGTAGCTCTGCCAAAACATGATATTCCTCCTTTCATATTTCCCGTTTTCGGGTGAGCAGATAGGCTGCCGCAAGACCTGCCGCCGCAAACCCCAGCATCACCGAAAACCATAGCCAAAACTCGGTTGGGGTAAAGGAATTATTTGAAACAAGGTGCTGATCGTAATAGGTCAGATAGACATACTTTTCAAAAGCCTGCGGATTGAAAAACCGATAGACAGACGGCATACGCAGGCTGAGAACGGTGCCGCACAGCTCATGAAACACAAAAAGGATCACGCCGCCCACCGCACCGGCAAATCCGCTTTTTAGTAGACAGCCGACCAGACACACCACACCCAGGTACATCAGCATGATCGGTACGGCGCCAAGAAAATAAAAGCGCAAAATCCGCACCGAGGAATCCCGCCAAAACGCCGCGAGCGACATTCCCTCCATACCGCCCCTGGAAAAATAATACCAGTCTGTCCCCAAAAACGACATCAGCAAGCCGAACGGGACCGAAATGCTCACAAGGGCGGCGATCCGTCCCCCAAAATACGACGCCGGTGTGATACCCCCTGCCCGCTCGACCTCGAAGAAGCTGTCACCGTAATCACGGTTTAGAATCAGCATGACCGAAACGATGATAAAAAAGAGCATGGAATCCCACAGCATGGGGGTAATCATATTCCCCACGAGCTGTATATAAGTATCGGCGTCCACCACAAAGCCCGCGATGTGGTCGCTCACCCGATAACCGGAGATGGCTTGCCGGATCGTCATGCCTACCACCAGTGCCGCCATCGCCAAAAACAGACCTGTGCGAAAAAGGGTCCTAAAGGTGTTTTTGTAGCTCTGCCAAAACATGATGTTCCTCCTTTATATCTCCCGTTTTTTGGTCTTCAGATAAGAGCCGGCAAGAAAAGCAGCCGCCGCGCCCGCCATCACAACAGTCCAGATGAGAACCTCATAACCGGCAAAGTCGACCGATTCTCTGGGCAATTCATACAACTGCCGCCACCGGACTGCATCGAGATCGCTCACTGTCCAATGAAAATACAGTTTTTCGGAAAGGGTGTTGCATAACTCAAACACACTTGACATACGAAACGACAACAGCGTGGTAAGCATACAAAACAGAAAAACACAACCGATTCCCGCAACGGCTCCCCACAAGCCGCTTCCCGCAAGACTGCCGACCAGATAAGTAAGCCCGATATACAGCAGGATAACCGGCACGGCTGCAAAGAAGAATATGCGCAAAATCCGTACAGTGGAATCCGTCCAATATCTCCACAAGCTCATACCGAAAATACCGCCCCGCGTAAAATAGTACCAATGAACACCCCAAAAAGAGGCAGTCAAAGCCACCGCCATGTTCACACTCGCCAATGCCGCAAGCCGTCCCCCAAAATACTGCCCGGGCTTCACACCCCCTGCCCGCTCGATCTCGAAGAAGCTGTCGCCAAAATCGCGGTTCAGGATCAGCATGGTAGACACCACCGCAAGACAGGGCACCGTATAGGTCATGATCCCGCCGCGTATCACATTCAAACACAGCTGCAGATAATTTGTATATGTCAATACAAAGCGGGGATCGGTGTCGGGGATCAGCTCGCCAAGCGATGCGTCGTAATAACTCACATAACCTTTGAGCGCAAAATACAGGGTATTCAGAAACACCAGTGCGACCAGCACCCAAAAAAGCGGAGTGCGAATAAGGTTTTTGAGTGTGTTTTTGTAGCTCTGCCAAAACATGATGCTCTCTCCTTTCTTGATCGGGTGGCGGGGGACCCATCGGACGGGGTTCGCCCCGCCCGACGGCGGTTGGTTTTCCCCCTTTCAGTCTATCAAATTTTGCGCAAAATGTAAAGTAATAGGACACAAGAGCAGAAAAATCTGCTTTCGTGCACCCGTTTTGCCAAATATCGGTATTTTTGGAATCCCTCCACCATGCTGCCGCATGGTGCCTGTCCTCCTGCGGTTCCCGACATCGACTGCGGCGGATAACCGCCTTGCCGCTTGTCGACTGTGTGCCCTGCGGGTGCCGCAGCGCCATTCCCGCCTCGCTGTTTCGCCCGCTGGGCGCGCTTCGGCAGGAAAGCCCTTTGACAAGGGAAGGCTTGACAACAACATTTGGCTAAATGCGTTTTGAATCCCTCCACCATGCTGCCGCATGGTCCCCCTCCCTTTGACAAGGGAGGTTTTGACAAAGACGGACACTTTGCGGTTTAAAATAGAACAAATGAAAAAATAAAATTTTCCGTCAACCGGCTTTGTTAAAATTTTTATCAAATCCCGATTGGTCGCCAGTGCCTCCCTTGTCAAAGGGAGGGGGACCGCGCTAAAGCGCGGTGGTGGGATTCCATACCACCAAGCCAACTGCAACCGCCCGCATCGGTTTTCTTTCAGGGTGTCACTCCGGCGGAGCGAGGTTGATTTTTTGCCGATTTTATGGTAGGCTTATACCCGATAGGGGAAATCGCCCAAAAGCGGTTTTCCCGCCGTTTTCGTGCCCGACCGGCTTGCTATACACCGACAGACAGGGGCAAGACAGTTTGGAAGGAGCAAAATTATTCGAGATCAAAGCCGAAAAACGAAGGAATACTTGCCGTATTACAAGGCTTTTCGGCACAGATATCGGGGAATTTTGCCCTGCCAAACCGGTTCCCCCTGTCGGGCATAAGCCTAAATTGTTGTTGTCAAACATATAAATGGAAATCGAAAGAATTTGCGACAGTACCGTGACCGAAAGGTGAGATAGATGGTCTTTTCCAGCCTGTTTTTCCTCTACTTGTTTTTGCCTGCGAACCTGATCGCCTATACGATCGCCCGCACCATGCGGCAGAAAAATACCGTTTTGATGATCTTCTCCCTGGTGTTCTACGCCTGGGGTGAGCCTGTCTATGTCCTGCTGCTGGTGGGCATGGCGTTTGCCGACTGGCTGCTTGCCTTACAGATCGAAGCCTGCCGGAAAAACGGACGAAAAACCGCCGCACGGCTGGGGGTCGCCGGCGTCTGCGCGGTCGATCTCGGACTGCTGGGTGTTTTCAAATACGGCACCTTCTTCCTGCAAAATTTAAAGCTCTTGACCGGCGTTCCCGAAACGGTGCCGCAGATTCTGCTGCCGATCGGCATCTCCTTTTACACCTTTCAGCTGCTCTCCTATGCCGTGGACGTCTACCGCGGCGAGGTAAAGGCTCAGCGGGATTTTCCCACTCTGCTGCTTTATGTGAGCCTGTTCCACCAGTGCATTGCCGGACCCATCGTCCGCTACCGCGACATTGAGCGGGAGCTTTGGAACCGCAAGGTAAACCTTTCCGATCTCTATGCGGGCGTCACCCGCTTCACGGTGGGACTGGGAAAAAAGGCGCTGTTTGCAAACCCCTGCGGCGCGCTTGCCGACTCCCTCCTTGCCGCCGACGCCGCCACGCTGGCAGGAAAGCCCGCCCTTTCGCTCTGGCTTGGTATGCTTGCCTTTATGCTCCAAATCTATCTCGATTTTTCCGCCTACTCCGATATGGCGATCGGCATGGGGCTGATGATCGGCTTCCACTACAAGGAGAACTTCAACTACCCCTATACCGCTTCCTCAGTCACCGACTTCTGGCGGCGGTGGCATATGTCCCTCTCCTACTTTTTCCGAGACTATGTCTATATCCCGCTCGGCGGCAGCAGACAGGGGAAGCTGCGCACCTTCCGCAATCTGCTGATCGTCTGGGCGCTGACCGGTCTCTGGCACGGGGCAAGCTGGAACTATATCCTCTGGGGGCTTTACTTCTTTGTCTTTCTGGTGCTGGAGCGCACGGTGCTTAGCAAGGCGCTTTCCCGCTGTCCCGCCGTGGTAAGGCATCTCTATCTGCTGATCGTGGTCTACTTCGGGTGGGTTTTGTTCCGGTTCGAGGAGCTCCCCCTGATCGCCGTCATGCTGCGGGGTATGTTCGGGCTCAACCAAAACGGCTTTACGAATTTTGAGACGAACACCACCCTGCTGGCGCATCTGTTCTTTTTGGCAGTCGCCATTCTCGCGGTCACGCCCGCCGTCACAAAATGCCGCGCCCTGTTGGAGCGGCGATTGGGCGGCAGCGGCGTATACGCCCTGCTCCGCGCGGTGTGCGCGGGGCTTATCCTGCTGCTCTCGACCGCCGCGCTGGTCGGGAACAGCTACAATCCGTTTTTGTACTTCCAGTTTTAAGCCGATACCCGAAAGGAGGGAGTTTCCATGCAAAAGCCCGCGTTCCCCGATGTGGAGGAATGGGTCGCCGATCTGCGCCGCGAAAAGCGCCGCAAAAGGGGCGCGATATTGCAAACGGTGGTCTTTTTTGTCCTGCTCTTTGCGCTGGCGTTCTGCTCGCTGCTGCTTCCCCTCCGCCCGACCTACTCCGAGCTGGAAAAGCGGGAGCTGGCAGCCTTCCCGTCCTTTTCGTGGGCGGCGCTGGTCACCGGCAGCTATTTTGACGACATCAACACCTGGTTTGCGGACACCTTCCCGTTTCGGGAGGCGTTTTTGTCGGTCAACACCCGTGTAAAAAGTCTGTACGGGTTTTCCTCCACCGCCGTACACGGCGAGGTGGAGACCGGTGACGAGATCCCCGACACGCCGCCCGCTCCGACCGAGCCTGCCGACGCGGTTCTGCCGGAGGAAACGGTATCCTCCGAGGAAGCGCCGCCCGAACTGCTGACCCAAAACCTCGGCGCGGTGCTGGTAGTGGGGGACGCGGCATATGAATATTACCACTTTGTACAGTCCACGGCGGATCGCTACACCGCCGCGGTCAACCGGCTTGCCGAACAGCTTGCGGGCAGAACGCGGGTGTTCGATATGGTGATTCCCACCGGCATGGACATCACCCTGCCCGATTCGGTGCGGCAGAGCGTCAATACCTCCGACCAGAAAAAGGCGATCGACTACCTCTATGGCTCGTTTGGGGAGCAGGTCACGCCGGTCACGGGGGTGTACGAAGCCCTGCGGGCGGAGCGGAACGATTACCTCTACTTCCGCACCGACCACCACTGGACGGCAAAGGGCGCCTATATCGCCTACCGGCAGTATGCGGCGGCGGCAGGCTTTGAGCCGACCCCGCTGTCCGCCTTCACCGAAACGGTCACCGGCGGCTTTTTAGGCTCCTTCTATTCCGACACCGGCATGAGCGAGGCGCTGGGCAATCACCCCGACGAGGTGTACGCCTACCGCCCCGCCGACACCAATGAGCTCACCATCACCGATCGGGACGGCAATACCTTTTCGGGACATATCGTGCAGGACGTCACCGGCTGGAGCGCGTCCTCCCTCTATTCGACCTTCATCGGCGGGGACAATCCGCTGACCGTCATACAAAACCCCAATCTCCCCGAGGGGAAAACCTGCGTGGTGGTCAAGGAGTCGTTCGGAAACGCCTTCGTGCCGTTTCTGACCGGCAATTACCGCGAGGTCTATGTGGTGGATTACCGCTATTTCAACAGGGTGCGGAGTGAAAAGCTCGCCGCCTTCTGCGACAGTGTAGGCGCTGACGATCTGCTCATCATGAACAACATCTCCGCCACCCGTGGGGAGAGCCTGATGCAGTCCTTGATCGGGCTGATCGGATAGGAGGTGTCCTTTGATGTCCTACCGTTTGTCCGACCCGATCACCGCCCTTTCGGGCGTGGGACCTGCCGGAGAAAAGCTCTATCGCAAGCTGGGCGTCCGCACGCTGGGCGACCTTGTGACCCATTACCCCCGCCGGTATCTTGACTGCAACGATCCTGTGTTCCCGCTCTCCCCCGATGAGGACACCCCCGTGCTGATCCGCGCCACGGTGATCCGCAAGCAGGCGGGACAAAGGCTTCGCCGCGGCATGACGGTGTATAAGGCTTCGGCGGAAGCAGACAGTCATCGGCTGGAGATCGTGATCTTCAACGCGCGGTATGCGTTCGAGAAGCTGAAGATCGGGGAGGAATACCTGTTTTACGGAAAGGCGTCGGCACGGCTGACCTATCTGGAGATGACCAATCCCCTGATCCTGTCGGGCGGCACAACGGGGCTTTTGCCGATCTACCCGCTGACGGCGGGGCTGGGGCAGTTCCGGCTGCGGCGGGATATTGCCCGCGCGCTGGAGGGGCTTATTGTTCCCGAACTGCTCCCTTTTGCGGTACGGGAAAAGCAGGGGTTTCTCCCCCGCAAAAGGGCTTTGCAGATGATCCACTCTCCCGCCTCGCAGAAGGAGGCGGATTTGGCGCGCCGCCAGCTTTCGTTTGAGGAACTGTTTGTCTACGAGCTGGCGCTGCTTTCACAGGAGAGCGCCGCCGCCCGCCGTGCCGGCGCGGTGATCGACCGTCCCGACCTCACGCCTTTTTTGGAGCGGCTGCCCTTCACCCTGACCGACGGGCAGCGCGCCGCCATCTCCGACTGTCTGACCGATATGGCTTCGGGGCGGCAGATGCACCGGCTGATCCAGGGGGACGTGGGCTGCGGCAAGACGATGGTGGCGGCGGCGCTTACCTATGCCGCCGCAAAGGCGGGGTATCAGTCCGCCTGCATGACCCCGACCGAGCTGCTGGCGCGGCAGCATCTGGAGACCTTTCAAAAGGTGCTTTCCCCGCTGTCGGTGCGGGTGCGGCTGCTCACCGGCGGCATGACCGCCGCTGAGAAAAGGGCGGTGCGACAGGCACTGGCGGCAGGGGAGGTCGATCTGGTGATCGGCACCCACGCCCTGCTGCAGGACGCCACCCGCTTTGCCCGACTGGGGCTTGTGATTACCGACGAGCAGCACCGGTTCGGGGTGGCGCAGCGCGCCGCCCTTGCCGAAAAGGGGGACGCACCCCATCTGGCGGTCATGTCCGCCACCCCGATCCCCCGCACGCTGGCGCTGTTTTGCTACGGCGATTTGCAGGTCTCCCAGATCACCGAGCTGCCCGGCGGCAGAAAGTCGGTCGCCACCTACTGCGTCAGCTCCCGTTTGCGTCAGCGGGCATTCGCCTTAATCCGCAAGGAGCTGGATCAGGGGAACGCCGCCTATCTTGTCTGCCCCCGCATCGAGGAGGACGGCGAGGAGGCGCTCACATCGGTGTTACAGTATGCCGAGCAGGTGTCCAAAACCGCCTTTGCGGGCTATTCGGTCGGGATTCTCCACGGACAGCTGAAGGCCTCCGAAAAGGATATGATTATGTCCGCCTTTGCCGCGGGAGAGATCGCACTGCTGATCGCCACCACGGTGGTGGAGGTGGGGGTCGATGTGCCACGCGCCACCGTGATGCTGGTGGAAAACGCCGAGCGGTACGGGCTTTCCCAGCTGCATCAGCTGCGCGGACGGGTCGGACGGGGGGACAAGCCCTCCTACTGCATTTTGCTTTCCGATCACGACGGCGAGCAGACCAAACGCCGCTTGCAGATCATGACCGAGACAAACGACGGCTTCAAGGTGGCGGAGGAGGACCTGAAGCTGCGGGGTCCCGGCGAGCTGTTCGGGGAAGCGCAGCACGGGCTGCCGGTCTTTCGGCTGGGGGAGGGAGCTGCCGATCTCGCCCTGCTCGAGCTGACACAAAGCGCCGCCCGCGCGACACTGGCAGAGGGGCTTGCGGCTTATCCCGCGCTCACCGCCGCCGTGGCAGAGCTGTATGAAAAGCTGGGACAGGCATAAACCGTACGATCAATCAAAAGGGGAAGGTCTTTTTCACAAAAGACCTTCCCCTTTTGGGCTTCCAACATGAGTGGGGTTTAATTTATCATAGCGGAGAAAAAGCTGCAAGTGGGTTCTGAATCCCTCCACCGCGCAAAGCGCGGTCCCCCTCCCTTTCACAAGGGAGGTTTTGACAGTTGTATTTGGATTTGGGGTTAAAAGAGAAAAAAGAAGGCTTTTGTCAGCTTTCCTTTCTTAATATTTCCGGTAAAACCGATTCGATCGCCAGTGCCTCCCTTGTCAAAGGGAGGGGGACCATGCGTTAGCATGGTGGTGGGATTCACGACCGCCAAGCTAAAATCTGTTGCCAAGCCCCCTTTTCGCAAGAGAGCTTTTTTATTCTTCCATTTCAAGGACTCGCCACAAAGCAAGATTGACGTACTCCGAAAGTGGACGAAAGTCGGCTGCCGCTAAGGCTTCCATCTGCTTTAGAATGTCCCGCCGGATCGTCAAGCCGAGCTTCTGCTTTTCTGGTGTCGCTTCGCTCTGCGGCTTTACATAGGGCGAAAGGTTGCCGCTTGCTTCTGTTTCCCTGATCCAGCGGCTGAGCAGCATCTCAATATAGCGGGAGATGCTCCGCCCACTGTCCGCGGCGCCCTCTTTCAGACGCGCCACCAGCTCCAGATCGAGGGTGAAGCCCTTTGTCATTTTATACCGTCCGTCCATTTTCTGTTCCTCCTTTATGAAAATAAAAAAAGTGTGCAGCCTCAGCTGCACACCGAAAAATGCATCTCCGATTGTTGCCACACAATTTCATTCTCAATAGAGAAGAAAACAGAGAAGCATTTTTACCAAATACATCTCTATTGAGAACAATATGAAATTATGTGGCAAATTCATTCTACCATAGCGGAGAAAAAGTTGCAAGTGGGTTTTGAATCCCACCACCATGCGTGAGCATGGTGGTGGGATTCAAAAAGCATTTATTTCGGGCAAAAACCGATTAGCACCTACTAAATCGATTGTCAATACAGCTTTATCATCGCACCGCACTTGGGATCGGGCAAACAAGCCCGCTGCTCGCACTTACTACAAGTGCGTAACGAAAAAGGTTGTCAATAAAGCTTCCTATTCGCACCGCATTTGGGATCGGGCAAAAACCGATTAGCTCTTGCCATAAGTGGTTGTCAATAAAGCTTTATCATCGCACCGCGCTTTGGATCGGGCGAAAAGCCCGCTGATCGCACTTACTACAAGTGCGTAACGAAAAAGGTTGTCAATAAAGCTTCCTATTCGCACCGCATTTGGGATCGGGCAAAAACCGATTAGCACCTACTAAATCGATTGTCAATACAGCTTTATCACCGCACCGCACTTGGTTCCGTGCAGATAAGCCCGCTGCTCGCACTTACTACAAGTGCGAACTTAAACATTGAAGCGGAAGAGAATGATGTCGCCGTCCTGCACGACATAATCCTTGCCCTCCTGCCGGAGCAGTCCCTTTTCCCGCACGACCGCCATACTGCCGCCGCAATCCATGAAATCCTGATAGGCGACCACCTCGGCGCGGATAAAGCCGCGCTCAAAATCGCTGTGAATTTTGCCCGCCGCCTGGGGCGCACGGGTGCCGCGGGTGATGGTCCATGCCCGCACCTCCGGCTCGCCGGCGGTCAGGTAGGAGATAAGCCCCAAAAGGGCGTACCCCTCCTTGATGATCCGCTCCAGTCCCGATTCCTCCAGATGCAGCTCGTCCAAAAACAACGCCTTGTCCTCGGGCGGCATATCGGCGATTTCCTCCTCGATCCTCGCACAGATCGGCAGTACCGCCGCGTGTTCGCTCTGTGCGATCTCACAGACCGCGCGGTAATGCGGGTTTTCCCCGATCCCGCCGATGAAATCGTCCTCACAGAGGTTCGCGGCATAGATGACCGGCTTCCTCGACAAAAGCGGAACGGCTTCCACCACGCCCGCTTCTTCCTCGGTCATCTCAAAGCCGCGGGCGGAATGCCCTTCCTCCAGATAGCCGTGCAATCGCTCCAGCACCGCAAGATCGGTTTGATACTTCTTGTCCGCCTTGATGAGCTTTTTCACCTTGTCGATCCGCCGATCGAGCAGCTCCAGATCGGAGAAAATCAGCTCCAGATTGATCGTTTCGATGTCCCGCGCCGGATCCACGCTTCCGTCCACATGGACGATATCGGGGTCCTCAAAGCAGCGGACCACATGAACCACGGCGTCCACCTCGCGGATATCCGCCAGAAACTTGTTGCCAAGCCCCTCCCCCTTGGAAGCGCCCTTGACCAGTCCGGCAATATCGACAAACTCCAGCACGGCGGGAGTGACCTTCTGGGGGTGATAGATTTTTTGCAGCTCGTCCAGCCTTCGGTCGGGAACCGACACGATCCCCACATTCGGCTCGATGGTGCAAAACGGGTAGTTCGCCGACTGCGCCCCCGCATTGGTGAGGGCGTTAAACAGGGTGGATTTCCCCACATTCGGCAGTCCGACCATTCCTAATTTCATGCGGTATTCGTTCCTTTCTCACATCTGCTCCGGCGCCTTGATGCCGAGTATCGTAAGGGCGTTTTGGATCGTGATCCGCGTCCCCCTGCAAAGCGCCAGCCGCGCTCTCATCAGTGCGGGATCGTCGCACCGCACCCGACAGGCATTGTAGAACTTGTGAAACGCGGTCGCAAGCTCATAGCTGTAACGGGTGATGCGGGCGGGATCGTAGCTCCTTGCCGCCTCCGACACCTCCCGCGGGAAGCCCGCTAACAGGGTGATGAGCGCGCGTTCCTCCAAAGCGGTGAGAAGCAGCAGATCGTCACGGGTAGGCGCTTCCACCGCCACACCGTCTGCGGCGAGGTTCCGAAAGATGCTGCAAATCCGCGCGTGGGCGTACTGCACATAGTAAACCGGATTCTGCGCCGACTGCTCCACCGCCAGATCGAGATCGAAATCAAAGTGGGAGTTTGCCTCCCGCAGATTGAAGAAAAACCGCGCCGCGTCCACCGGCACCTCGTCGAGCAAATCGGAGAGGGTGAGAGATTGTCCGGTGCGCTTGCTGACCCGCACCGTCTCGCCGCCTTTCATCAGCCGCACCAGCTGCATCAGAATGATGGTGAGCCTGCTTCCGTCCAGCCCGACGGCATTCATCGCGCCCTGCAGCCGCGCCACATGGCCGTGGTGGTCGGCGCCCCAGATATTGATGACCCGATCAAAGCCACGCACCGCGAATTTATTGTAGTGGTAGGCGATATCGGCGGCAAAATAGGTGGGTGTCGAGTTCTCCCGCACCAGCACATCGTCCTTCTCCGCGCCGAATGCGGTGGAGCGATACCACAGCGCGCCGTCCTTTTTGTAGGTCATGCCGCGCTCGGTCAACAGGTCGATCACCGCCTGCACCGCGCCCGACCGGTGAAGCTCGCTCTCCCGAAACCAGACGTCATACCGAATCCCGTACCGGAGCAGATCACGCTTCAGTCCCTCGATATTAAGCGGCAGCGCGTAGGCGACAAGCGCCTTCCGCCGTTCTTCACTCGACAGGTTTAAAAGCGCGTCCCCATGCTCGGCGGCGTACGCCTTGGCGTGGGCGATGATGTCCGCCCCGTGATAGGCGTTTTCGGGCAGCTCGGCGGCGTCCTCCCCCAGCACCTGCTGGAGATACCGCACCTCCAGCGACAGGGCAAACTTCTCGATTTGATTGCCCGCGTCGTTGAGATAAAATTCCCGTGTCACATCGTACCCCGCCCATTCCAGCACCGAGGCAAGGCAGTCCCCGATGGCGCCGCCTCTGGCGTTGCCGATGTGCATCGGTCCGGTCGGGTTGGCGGAGACAAACTCCACCATCACCTTTTTGCCATTGCCGTCCGGTACCCGTCCGTACTCCGCACCCTCGGCGCAGACCGCGGCGAGGGCATCGGCAAACCACTTGTCCGCAAAGCGGAAGTTGAGAAAGCCGGGGCCCGCGATCTCGCAGGAGGAAAAAACGGTGCCGTCCAAGATCATCTCGCTGCACAGCGCTTCGGCAATCTGGCGGGGCGATTTTCTAAACGCCCGTGCCGACACCATGGCAATATTGCTTGCCAGATCCCCGTGGGAGGGGTCGGCAGGGGCTTCGATCCCGAATGCGGGGATCGGCTCTAAGGGCAGCTTGCCCGCCCGTATCGCCGCGCCCGCGGCGTTTAACAGTACCTCATGCAGTTGGTCGGTCGCTTCCCGAAACGGGTGACTCATGACTGCTCACTCTCCTTTGCGGTCACCGTCACCTCATGGGTGCTGATGAGCCGTGTATTCGCGTCCATCTGATAAGAAAACGAGCCGGAGCCGCCATGCTCGTCAAAGGCGGCGGCAAACCCGATCCCGTTGATCCCGATGGTCAGATCGCCGTAGGGCGTGCCGTAAAAGCCGGTGTTCCTGCCGCCCTGTGCGATCACCAAAAACGTCTGCTGCCGCCCCGTTCGGCGCATGGTCACCCGTCGGCTGCGGGGCTGAAAATGCAGCATGGTGCGGCAGCCGGCAAAGCCGGTTGCCTCGGTGTCGTCATAGAACAGGTAGGTGTCCCCTTCCTTTTGGAAAAGCTCCCCCTGGGTATACAGCTCGGTGGAATCGGTACCCTCCGGCGTTTTGGACTTCCCTGTGATATGCAGGGCAACTTTTTTCCCGTTTACCATATGTTCTCCCTAAAGGTTGTCGGTCGAAACCAGTGTTACATCGTCCCGTACCCGCTGCCCCAAAAACAAAAGCGCGGCGTCGGCAAAGCCGTCGATATCGTCGCTGACATAAAAGGAGCAGCGTCCGGTATGTCCCGTCTCATGAAGCATACCCGCGCGGCGAAGCGTATCGGCGGCGCAGTGCGCCGTCTCGGCGCCGGGGTCGATGAGGGCAACGCCCTTTCCCATGACGTCCTCCACGATCCCGCGAATGATCGGGAAATGGGTGCAGCCGAGGATCAGGGTGTCCACTTTGGCCTCTTTGAGCGGGGTGAGATAATCCCTTGCCACCAGACGGGTGACCTCGTTATCCCTTGCGATATAGCCGTTTTCCACCAGCGGCACAAAAAGCGGGCAGGCGACACCGGTGACCTCCGCCTCGGGGGAGAGCGCCTTGATCGCCCGCTCATAGGAGCGGCTGCGAATGGTGGCGGTGGTGCCGATCGCGCCGATCTTCCCGTTTTTGGTGGCGGCTGCCGCCGCGATCGAAGCGGGCGCCACCACACCGGTATAGGGGAAGGGAAACGCCTTTGCCGTTTCCTCCGGCAGCACCGAGCTGACCGTTCCGCAGGCGGCGATCACCATCTTCACCTGCTTCTGCTGCAAGAAGGCGATGTCCTGCGCGGCGTAATGCAAAATCGTCTCCCGACTGCGGGTGCCGTAGGGCACCCGTCCGGTGTCACCGAAGTAGACGATGTCCTCCTCCGGCAGAAGCAGACGCAATTCCTTGACCGCCGTCAAGCCGCCCAGTCCGGAATCGAACACCCCAATGGGTCGGTTATCCATGCGCCCCTCCTATGCCTGCTCGCCCCTGGCGATCGCCAGTGTGATGAGCCGGTCAATCAACTCGGAATAGGGAATGCCGCTTGCCGCCCAGAGCTTCGGGTACATACTGATATTGGTAAAGCCGGGCATGGTGTTCGGCTCGTTTAGGATCACCTCGCCGTCATCGGTCACAAAAAAGTCGATCCGCGCAAGCCCCGCGCACCCCAGCGCGCGGTAGGCCTTCAACGCCGTCTCCTGCACCCGCTTTGCCGTTTCCTCTGGAATGTCGGCGGGAATCTTCAGCTCGCTGGCGGCGCTTAGATACTTCGCGTCGTAATCGTAAAACTCGTTGCAGGGTATGATCTGCCCGCAGATCGACGTCGCCGGCTTCTCGTTCCCCAAAACGGCGCACTCCACCTCTTTCCCGACGATTGCCTCCTCCACGATCACCTTCCGGTCGTGGGTGAAGGCGAACCGGACGGCTGCCTTTAAGTCCTCCGGCGTTTTCGCCTTGTTGACCCCGACCGACGATCCGGCATTGGCGGGCTTGACAAAGAGGGGAAAGCCGAGCTTCTCCCCGATCTCGGCGCACCGTTCGTCCAGACGGGAAGCGTCGATATGGCGCACCACCTCGAAGCGGGCGTTGGGGATACCGGCGTGGGTCAGCACGATATGGGTAAACTCCTTATCCATGCAGTTGGCGGAACCGAGCACATCGGAGCCGACATAGGGGATCCCCGAAAGCCGGAAAAGTCCCTGGATCGAGCCGTCCTCCCCGTTTTTGCCGTGGAGCACCGGAAAGAGAACGTCCACCTTCAGCAGAATGGACTGTCCGTCCTCCATGAGCTTTAACAGCCCGCGCTGGGTGGGGTCTGGGCTGAGGATCGCCCGACAGCAGTCGGGGTCCTTCCGCCATTCGCCGCTGGCGATCCGGTCGGGCGAGCCGGGATAGTAAAGCCACCGCCCTTTTTTGGTGATGCCGACGCAGATCACCTCATATTTATCCTGCGGGATATTCCGAATGACCGACGCCGCCGATTGGAGCGACACATCATGCTCCGAGGACATACCGCCGAAAAAGACCGCTACGCGTGGCTTTGCCATGGTTCCCATCTCCGTTTCGAAAGTAAAAAGTCTCTTGTTAGCATACCATACCTGCCGCAAAAATTCAATATATCCGCAGGGTTTTTTCGCTCTGTTCATGATTTGGCTATAAAATCATGCTACGATGTAATATATGCAAAAAGTTCCGAAAGAAAAACAACGAGGTAGCGATATGGCGTTTGTAGAGGTCAAAGACCTGAAAAAATATTATCAGATGGGCGAAGTGGTGATCCGCGCGGCGGACGGCATGACCTTCTCGATCGAACAGGGGGAGCTTTGCGTGGTGGTCGGTCCGTCGGGGAGCGGGAAAACCACCCTGCTCAATCTGCTCGGCGGCATGGACCGCGCGGACAGCGGGCTTATCTTAGTGAACGGACGGGAGATCTCCGCCATGGGCGAAAAGGAGCTGCTTTCCTACCGACGGCATGACATCGGCTTTGTGTTTCAGTTTTATAACCTGATCGCAAACCTCACCGCCGGCGAGAATGTGGAGCTGGCGGCGCAGATTTGTGAGGATTCCATTCCCGCCGCCGAGGTGCTGACCCAGGTGGGGCTGGGGGAGCGGATCGATAACTTTCCGGCGCAGCTTTCGGGCGGGGAGCAGCAGCGGGTGGCGATCGCCCGCGCGCTGGCAAAGCGTCCGGCGCTTTTGCTGTGTGACGAGCCGACCGGCGCGCTCGATTACGAGACCGGCAAAAAGGTGCTGCAGCTGTTGCAGGACACCTGCCGCCGCCACCGTATGACGGTGGTGCTGGTCACCCACAACGGCGCGCTCACCCCGATGGCGGATCGGGTGATTCGGGTACATAGCAGTAAGATCGCCGAGGTGACGGTCAACCCCGACCCCATGCCGGTCAGCCGGATCGAGTGGTGAGCCGATGAAACGCGCGTATTGGAAGCATCTGGTCCGCTCGATCGGGCAGAGCAAAAGCCGGTTTTTCTCCATTCTTATCATCATTGCGATCGGGGTGGGCTTCTTTTCGGGGGTTCGCGCCAGCGGCGAGGATATGCGGCTGTCGGCGGACGAATATGTAAACGGGTATCATCTGACCGATTTTCGGGTTGTCTCGACCGTCGGGCTGGACGGGGAGGATATCGCCGCGCTGGGCGAGGCGTTTCCCGATCTCACCGTGGAGGCGGGCTATACCGCCGACTGCCTGATGATCGGCGAGGGGGAGGAAGCGGTGGTCAGCGTGTTCTCCCTGCCCGAAAAGCTCAACACCCTGCGGCTGACCGAGGGACGACTGCCCGAAAGGGCGACCGAGTGTCTGGTGGACGGGGAGTCCTTCTATTCCGCCGGTGAGCTTGGGGAAACGGTACGGCTCAAAAGCGGGAGCGATGCGCCGATCACCGACACCCTGTCGGGGGACGCCTTTACCATTGTGGGAAAGGTGGCGACCCCCTACTACCTGTCGTCGGGGGAGCGGGGAACCGCCTCGGTCGGGAGCGGGCGGGTGTCCTGCGCGCTCTATCTGATGCCGGAGGTGTTTGAAAGCGAGGTCTATACGGTCGCCTATCTCCGGTCGGAAACGCTGAACAGTCATAATTGTTACAGTACCGCCTATGAAGAAGAGCGGGACGCGCTGGAAGAAAAGCTGAATGCCTTTGCCGAAACACGGCAGACGGTGCGGTATGACCGGCTGAAAGCGAACGGCGAAGCAGAGCTTTCGGAAGCCCGCCAAAAGGTCGCGGACGGCAGACAGCAGCTTGCCGACGGCGAGGCAGCCCTTCGGGACGCGGCGGACAAACTGCAAAAAGCGGCGGACGAATTAGAAAGCGGCGAAGCACAGCTTGCCGAGGGGAAAGCCGAGCTTTCACGCCAGCGGCAAAGCTATACCGAGGGGATTGCCGCCGGCGAAGCAGAGCTTTCCGAAAGCGAAAAGACCCTTACCGACAGCCGTGCCGCGCTGGACGCGGGGCAGGCTGCCCTCACAACGGGCGAGGCGGAATACCAAAGCGGGGTGGAAGCCCTCGCCGCGCCGCAGGCACAGCTTGCCGCCCTCATCGAAGCGGGGCTTGGGGAAACGCCCGAAGCGCAGATGCTGGCAAAACAGATCGAAGCGGCGGAGCAGACCCTGCGGGAAAGCCGCGCGATGTTAGACGAACAGGCGGCGGTCCTCGCCGCCGGAAAAGCGGAGTATGAAGCAGGTGCCAGCCGGCTTGCCAACGGAAAAGCGGCGCTCGAAAAAAGCCGTGCCGAGGGTGCGGCGGCGCTCGCGGCGGCAGAGCGGGAGATCGCGGCAAACGAGCAAAAGCTCTCAGAAGGCAGAGCGGAATATCAAAACGGCAAAGCGGAATATGACAAAAGCGAAGCCGAGTTCCGGCAGGAAAAGGCGGACGCCGAAGCCGAAATCGCCGACGCCGAACAGCAGATTGCGGACGGGGAGGCCGCCCTTTTAGACCTGCCCGAACCCCACTGGTACTGCTTTACGAGAGACGATCTGCCCGGCTTTTCGGAGTTCGGGCAGAACGCCGAGCGGATCGACCGGATCGCCGCGGTGTTTCCGGTTTTCTTCCTGCTGGTGGCGGCGCTGGTCTGTCTTGCTTCGATGACCCGCCTGGTCGAGGAGGAACGGGGGCAGATCGGGGTGTTCAAGGCGCTGGGGTATCCAAACGCCGCCGTGCGGGGGAAATACCTTGCCTATGCGCTGACCGCCACTTTGATTGGCTCGGTGCGCGGGGTGCTGATCGGCTTCCAGCTTTTCCCGCGGGTGATTGTATCGGCATACAGCATGATGTACTGCCTGCCCCGCACCATAGCGCCCTTTCACTGGGGCATGGCGGCAGCGGCGGTGGGAAGCGCCGTGGTGATCGTCTGCCTGACGGTCAGCAGCTGCTGTTATGCCGTCATGCGGGAGCGCCCCGCCGGACTGATGCGCCCCAAAGCCCCCGGCAAGGGGAAGCGGGTGCTGCTCGAGCGGGTCGGGTTTATCTGGAAGCGGTGCAGCTTCAGCTGGAAGGTGAGCCTGCGGAACCTGTTCCGCTATAAGAAAAGAATGTTCATGGCGGTGGTCGGGATCGCCGGCTGTACGGCGCTTTTGCTGACCGGCTTTGGGCTGAACGATTCGATCTCGGACATCGTGGCAAACCAGTACGATCGGGTCTGGACCTATCAGGCGCTGGCGGTGCTGGACGACCCCGATGAAAATACCATCGCGGCATTGACCGATACCGTCCGTGCCGCCGACCCGAACGGCGGACTGCTGCCGGTCTACCAGCGTTCTTGCCGTATGGAATCGGCGGAAAAAGCGCTGGACGTCAGCCTGTTTGTGGTGGAGGATACCGCCGCCCTTTCCGATTTCGTCCGTCTCCACAGCCGTACCGATCTGCAAACGCCCTACGATCCGGCAAACGGCGCGGTGCTGACCGAAAAGGCGGCGACCCTGCTGGGTGTGACGGCAGGGGACACCCTCTCGGTCTCC